>NZ_JBBECH010000034.1:0-27974 GCF_040881935.1 Saccharospirillum sp.
CCGCCGGGTTGGAGGTGTTGGTGCAACTGGTGATGGCGGCGATGACGACGGCACCGTGCTTCAGCAGGTGTTTGTCGCCGTCTATCTCATATTCCACGGCACCGCGATCGTGCAAATTAACGCTGTCTACGGCGGTTTGGCCACCTTCGTCTTCAAAGCGACGTTGTGCCGGTGCTTTATCGGACATGATGGTGTCGGCATCCTCCTGCAGCAGCTTGGCAAAGGCGGCGCTGGCGTCGCTCAGTGCGACCCGGTCTTGCGGGCGCTTTGGGCCGGCAATACTGGGTACAACGGTGCCCAGATCCAGCGTTAGCGTATCGCTGTAGTCGGCTTCTGCGCTGCCGGTATCGCGCCACAGGCCCTGGGTTTTGGCATAGGCCTCAACCCGGTCCCGGACGGACTTATCGCGACCGGAGAGTTCGAGATAGCGCAAGGTTTCCCGATCGATCGGGAAAATACCGCAAGTTGCGCCGTATTCGGGTGCCATGTTGGCAATGGTGGCGCGGTCGGCCAGAGGCAGGTTGTCGAGCCCATCGCCGTAGAATTCAACGAATTTACCCACCACGCCTTTTTTGCGCAGCATTTGGGTGACGGTTAGCACCAGATCTGTCGCGGTGGTGCCTTCTGGCATTTGGCCGGTGAACTTAAAGCCGATGACCTCGGGAATCAGCATGGTGATCGCCTGGCCCAGCATCGCCGCTTCGGCCTCAATGCCACCAACCCCCCAGCCGAGCACGCCCAGGCCGTTGATCATGGTGGTGTGGGAGTCGGTTCCCACCAGAGTATCTGGCAGTGCCCAGGTCTGGCCGTCTTTCTCTTCGGTCATGACCACATCGGCCAGGTATTCAAGATTTACCTGATGCACGATGCCGGTACCCGGTGGCACCACCCGGAAATTGGAAAACGCCTGCTGGCCCCAGCGCAAAAATTGATAGCGCTCACCGTTGCGTTCAAATTCGCGTTCGGTATTTTTGGCGAGCGAGTCGGGCTGGCCGAAATAATCAACCATGACGGAGTGGTCGATTACCAGGTCGACCTGACTGCGCGGATTGATCAGCGCCGGGTCACCCCCGAGCTCACGCATGGCGGCGCGCATGGCAGCCAGATCCACCACCGCCGGTACGCCGGTGAAATCTTGCAAAACCACCCGGGCCGGAGAGAAGCCAACCTGGTAGCTGGGCTCTGCGTGGGCATCCCACTGACACAGGGCTTTAATATCGGCTGCCGTCACGTTCTTGCCGTCTTCCTTGCGCAGCAGGTTTTCCAGTAGAATCTTCAAGGAAAAGGGCAGGCGGGCGACGTCGTAGTCGTCAGCCAGGGCGTTAAGGTTGTAGAACTGATAGTGCTGATCGCCGACAGTGAGTGTATCCCGGGCATTAAATGAGTCGGTCATGGCACCTCCAGAGTAAAACGGATTAATAAGGGTATTAACCTTGGCACAGTCGGGCTGAATTTCCAGTGTTCATGCGATTGAGTTTGGCTATGTGGTCAAATCGTCCGGGGGTAGGTTGAACGGGCTGTTTTTATTTTTTGCCAGGGTGCTGATTCTTAGCCTCAATCCAGCGGCTCATATACTCGGTTGCCCGGTGTTGCGATTGCCAGAGAATTCGACCCCAGAGATTGCGGTGGCGGATGTCTGTGAGGGTGTCCTGCAGCGTGTGTAACGTACCGATAAAACCTGGGGCATGATGCTCCCGCAGAAACCCGGTCTTCAGTGCCTCCACCCCGCAGTCCTGAACCGTTTTCCAATTGTCCGGGTTTTGGTATAGCTGAACCAGAGTGGTGGCCAGCCGTTCCGGGTCGTCGCTGAGCGGGTAGCCGAGTGCATCGGTGGCGATCATCGACTCGGCTCCTACAGGTGTGGTGACCGTGGGGGTTCCGGTTAACCAGCCTTCCAGGATTTTACCTTTCTGGCCTGCGCCAAAGCGCAGCGGTGCGACATTCAGTCGGTAATGCGATAGCGTCTCCAGTGCGTCGTCGCAGCGGCCTTTGATGAAGAACCCCTGTTTGGGGGCGTGCCATTGCTGTACGGCGTGGTCGGCGTAAGCACCGTAGACATGGCATTCAACAGTGGGCAGCTGGCGCCTGACGAGTGGCCAGACGGCCTGTTTGAACCAGAGGGCTGCATCCTTGTTGGGGGCGTGCTTGAAACCGCCAATCATCATCAGATGCTGTCGATCCGCATAGGGTCGCCAGGCATCGGTATCGGGCAATTCAGGAATCAGAAACGGCAAATACAGCAAGTGCTCGGCAGGGAGCTTGAAGACGGACTGCAACAGCTCTATTTCAACCTGTGAAATCATCAGTACGCGGTCGCATCGAACCATGGCGGCCAGTTCGCGCTCAGCGGTCGCTGTAAAAAGGTCGGCAGGCGGGTAGGGTGGTTGGGTGTTCTCACGGTCGTGCTGGCGCACGGCCTGCTGCCGGGCCTCGCGCAGGGTATGAAAGTCGCTGGTATCGAGCAGGGTGGCTGCCTTGGGGCAGTGTTCCCGCACCCGCCAGCCAAACTGCTCTTCCATCACAAAGCGATCGAAGATAACGAGTTGGGGGCTTAGCGAGGCGATCCAGCTATCGAAACCGGTGTCATTGACGGCGATAGAGTGCGGCTCGTAACCGAGATCTGACAGGTTCTGTTGAAAGGGTGAGAGTTCGGCCGGGCTGGCGATGTGTACCTGGTAACCGGCTTCGCGACACAGATCCAGAACGTCCAGCGTCCGGCGCCCGGCCGCAGTTGATGCTGGCTCTGGCCAGTTTTTGGCGATGAGCAGGGCATTCATACTTGAGAAACTACTTGAGGTTCTGGTCATCTGTTGTGACAAATACTCACCAACAAAAACGGAATCGGGAGGGTAAACGCGGTACAACCCTACGTCCAGCTCTGCGTAAGGATTATGTCCGCTATGAAACGTCTCTATTACCTCACGGAAGATATTGAGCACGCTGTACACATTGCCATGGAATTGGCCCACTACCCGTTTCACCACACGTACGTTCAGGTGCTCAGCCAGGACGAAGTGGGCTTGTCTGTCCATCCGCTGAAAAGTGCTTCCTATCTGGCGCGGCAGGATATTCTGCATCGAGGCAGTCAGGGGCTTTTGCTGGGTTTGGGCTTGGGGGTGTTAACCCTGTGGGTGTCGCGTTTTCTGGGGTTGGCGCCCGGTGACTTAAGCGGGCAATGGGCACTGATCATTCTGTTTGGGTTAGTGCTCGGCTGGACAGGCTGTTTAATTGGCTTGCATCAGGACAATCATCACCTGGCCAGTTTTCGAGAGGATATCCAGCGTGGTCGTACGCTGCTGATGGTCGATGTTGCATCCCGGAAAGTCAGTGTGGTAAAGGCGATTATAGGACACGTTACCCGACGTGATGTATCGGGTAATGCAGCTTTGCCCGTCTATGCCGGTGAGTCGCAAAGTCTGGCGCTTTAGTGCGCCAGGCTTGGTTACCCTGAGATCGGGCCAATCCCGACTTTCTTGCGCACGTCGGCCATCAACGGTGCGGAATAGTCTCGTGCTTTCTCCGCTCCCCGGGCCAGAATGGCATCTAACTGAGCGGGGTCTTCCATCAGTTGGTTATAGGTTTCGCGCTTGTCTTTAAGTTCTTCATTCAAAAATTCAAACAGCACCTTTTTCATTTCGCCCCAGGCGATGCCGTTGGCATATTGGGTGCGCATGTCCGCTATTTGCTCGGCCGAGGCGAAGGCCGAATAGATATCGAACAGGGCTGAATCGTTGGGGTCTTTCGGTTCACCCGGTTCCAGCAGGTTGGTCTTGATCTTGTTGATCAGCTTGCGGAACTTCTTTTCACCTTCGAACAACGGAATGGTGTTGTTGTAGCTTTTGGACATCTTGCGGCCGTCGAGGCCGGGCAGAATCATGCCGGATTCTTCGATCACCGCTTCGGGTAACGCAAAGGTATCCCCGTAGAGGTAGTTGAAGCGCTGGGCGATGTCCCGGGCCATTTCAATGTGTTGGGTCTGGTCTTTGCCGACCGGAATTTTCTCGCCATTGAACATCAGAATATCGGCGGCCATCAGAATCGGGTAGCTGAACAACCCCATGGTGATGCCCCGGTCCGGGTCGGCATTGTTGTCATCTATGTTGTCCTGTACGGCGGCCTTGTAGGCGTGTGCACGGTTCATCAACCCCTTGGCAGTAACCGTCGTCAGCACCCAGGTCAGCTCAGTGACTTCCGGTACGTCAGTCTGGCGATAAAAGGTCACACGTTCCGGGTCTAGCCCACAGGCCAGCCAGGTGGCGGCGATGGCGCGCACGGATTCGCGCACCCGTTCGGGTTCCTGGCATTTGATCAGGGCGTGGTAATCGGCCAGAAACAGGAAAGATTCGGTGTTGGCATCGCGGCTGGCTTCAATGGCGGGGCGAATGGCGCCCGCGTAATTGCCCAGATGCGGAATGCCTGTGGTGGTAATGCCGGTCAGTACGCGCGTCTTGCTCATGAGTGTCTTAAATCGCTTATGGGTGGCCGTTGCCGGTGTTAATGGGAGAGAACGATAAGATCGGGAACCTTACCGAAACCGGAGGGGAAAATCGAGTCGTAGCGGGGAGAAGGCGCCTCCCTAAATTGGGAGGCGCCGGGAACGTCAGGTTTTTTCTTTGCTGCCTTCATCGTCATCGGTTAACCAGGCGGGAATGTCTTCCTCTTCCGGGTCGTCCGATTTCTCGGGTGGCATCAGGTCCTGCTTGGTCAGATCCAGCGCCATTAGCACGTTGGCGGATACGTAGACCGAAGAATAGGTACCCACCACAACACCAACAGAAAGCGCCATGGCGAACCCGAAAATCAGTTCCCCGCCAAAGACACCCAGGGCGGCTAAAACCAGCAAGGTGGTTAACGAGGTGATCAGCGTGCGGCCGAGGGTCTGGGTCAGCGACAGGTTGATCAGATAGTCGGTTTCATCCCGCCGAACCATACGGAAGTTTTCCCGAATCCGGTCGGCCACAACGATGGTGTCGTTCAGGGAGTAACCGATAACCGCCAGAATGGCCGCCAGAACCGTGAGGTCAAACGCCATCTGGGTAATCGAGAAGAACCCCAGAACAATGATGACGTCGTGAATCAGGGCTGCTACAGCCCCCACCGCGAATTTGAACTGGAAACGCAGGGCGATGTAAACCATGACCAGCCCCAGCGCGACCAGCATGCCAATACCGCCATTCTCACGCAGTTCTTCGCCTACCTGCGGGCCTACAAACTCGTTGCGACGCAATTCGACGTCATTACGAGTCTCCGACAGCACAGCCAGAACGTCGTCGCCCAGTTGTGGGTTGTTGTCTTCCTGCATGCGGATCAGTACATCGGTGTTGTTGCCAAAATACTGAACAACGACATCCCGGTACCCTGCCTGGTTCAATACATTGCGGATGTTGCTCACATCAGCGGGTTGTTCATAGCCCACTTCAATCTGGGCGCCGCCGGTGAAGTCGAGGCCAAAATTAAGGCCCCGAACCGCCAGAGAACCCAGCGAAATAACGATGAGCACCAGAGACAGGATCGCCAGCATGCGGCGATGACCCATAAAGTTGAGCACTTTCAAATCAGACATAACGGGCTCCTTAAATGGGCAGCTTCTTCACCACCCGACCACCGAAGGTCAGGTTGGCCAGGGCACGCGTCAGCATGATGGCCGTGAACATGGAGGTAATGATGCCGACCGACAGCGTTACCGCGAAGCCTTTGACCGGCCCGGTGCCAATGGCGAACAGAATGACCGCCACGATCAGGGTGGTCAGGTTGGCATCGAAGATGGTGGTGAAAGCTCGGTCGTAGCCTGCATTAATGGCCGCCTGTGGTGAGCGCCCATCGGCCAGTTCCTCGCGAATCCGGCTGAAGATCAACACGTTGGCATCCACCGCCATACCGACGGTTAGAACGATACCGGCAATGCCAGGCAGCGTTAGCGTAGCGCTCATCATCGACAGGACGGCGATAATCAGCACCAGGTTGGCGCTCAGGGCAACGGAAGCAAAGATGCCGAACACCTTGTAGAAACCGAGCATAAACAGGATCACCAGAGCGAACCCGATCAAAACAGACTGAGTACCTTTCTGGATGTTCTCGGCACCGAGGCTCGGGCCGACAGTGCGTTCTTCTACAAACTGCATGGGTGCGGCCAATGCACCAGCGCGTAGCAACAGCGCCAGGTCTGACGCTTCCTTGGCGTTATCCAGCCCGGTGATTACAAAGCTGTTGGAAAAGGCGCCACGAATGGTGGCCAGTGAAATGATTTCACGCTCTTCGACCGATTCGTAAATCGGCACGGGCTCGCCGTCCACCTCTTCATAGCCTTCCAGCAGAGATTTTTGTTCAATAAACAGCACACCCATTGGCACTCCGATCGAGCGGCGGGTGGTTTGGCCCATACGAGAGCCGCCTTCGCCATCGAGGTTCACCGAAACCTGGGGCATGCCGTTTTCATCGTACGACACGCGGGCATCGGTCACGTTGTCACCGGTGACGATAACGTCCGATTCCAGCATGGCGGTGCGGTTGCTGTCTTTGAACGGATACACTTCACCCTGGCCATCGCGAGACTCCAGGCGAAACTCCAGGTTGGCCGCCTTGCCGATGATGTTCTTCGCCTGAGCCGTGTCTTGCACGCCGGGCAGTTCAACCACAATGCGGTTACGCCCCTGTCGCTGAACCAGCGGTTCCGCGACGCCCAGTTCGTTCACCCGATTGTTCAGGGTGGTCTGGTTCTGGCTGACCGCATAGTCTTCCAGCTCTGCGATGCGCTCTGCGGTCAGGGTCAGGGTCAGGCCCGGCAGGCCGCGCGATTCAATGTCTGTGCGCAGAAATTCCGGCAGATTGCGGCGCAGCCAGGTGTCGGCTTCGCTTCTGAAATTTTCGTCGGCGAGCAAAAGCTGAATGGAGCCGTCGTCCAGAACGTCGATGCCCCGGTAGCGAATGTTCTCGTCGCGCAGGCTGGTCCGAATATTGGCCGCATAGCTGTCGAGGCGGCTTTCAAGAAAGCGCTCCATATCGACTTCCAGCAGGAAATGCACACCGCCTGAAAGGTCCAGACCCAGTGACATGGGTTGGGCACCTATGGCCAGCAGCCAATCGGGTGTTGTTTGTGCGAGATTGAGCGCGACAATATAGTTGCCGCCGAGACCCCGTTGAATGGCCGCTTTGGCCGCTAACTGGTCATCGTTGCTGTTCAGGCGAATCAGCAACGACTGGCCGTTTATCTCGGCGCCAAAGTGATCAATATTGGCTTCTTCAAGCAAGTTTTCGGTGCGCTGGACCGTTGTATCGTTCATTTGAACGCCGGCTTCAGCACCTTGAATCTGAATGGCCGGGTCGGCCGGAAACAGGTTGGGCAGGCTGTAGAGTACGCCTAACACCAGTACCGACAGGATAATGGCGTATTTCCACAGGGGGTATTTGTTCAGCATGGGGCCTTCCTGAGCTGGGTAAACCCGGCAGCCACATGAATTGACTGAGTGCCGGGCTTACAAGCTGGTCGCGTTCGGGACGGGACCAGACGATGGGTCGATCAGATCGCCTTCAGCGTACCCTTGGGCAGGGTGGCCGAAATGGCGGTTTTCTGGAAGGTGATTTCGACGTTGTCGGCTACTTCGACGATGACGTAGTCGTCAGTGACCTTGGTGACCTTGCCGGTCATGCCTGCTGCGGTCACCACTTCATCGCCCTTGCTCAGCGCGGCGATCAGGGATTTATGCTCTTTGGCGCGCTTGCTTTGCGGGCGCCATACCATCAACCAGAAAATCAGGAAGAAGATGCCGAGCATGATCGGCAATTGCCAGGGGCTGGCCTGGCCAGCCGCCGGGGCCGCTAGTGAAATTGCCGGGGTCATGGCCAACAGAGCGGCGGACAGTTTTTTCATGGGTGTACTCCAAATGGTTTGTAAGTGGTGTAACGGTATTCGAATGGCCGGTGCTGCCCTCGAATAGCCAGATTCAGTTCAAGGTGACGTTATGGGGGCAGCGGGCACGGCCACAAGGCCTGTGCCGCAGCATTCCCTTAAACGCACCGGATCGTTCATTCTGCCAGCGCTGGGGTATCGAGGCCGCGACGCTGGTAGAAGTCGTCCACAAAGGCCGACAATTTACCCGCTTCAATGGCCGCACGCAAACCAGCCATTAGCCGCTGGTAATAGCGCAGGTTATGGAAGGTATTGAGCTGTGCACCCAGCATCTCGCCGCATTTGTCGAGGTGGTGCAGGTAGCCCCGGCTGAAGTTCTTGCAGGTGTAGCAGTCGCAGTCGGCATCCAGCGGGCTGGTATCGTGGCGATGCCGGGCGTTGCGGATCTTGATGACGCCGTCGGTGGTGAACAGGTGGCCGTTGCGGCCGTTACGGGTCGGCATGACGCAATCGAACATGTCGACGCCCCGGCGCACCCCTTCCACCAGGTCTTCCGGCGTGCCGACGCCCATTAAATAGCGCGGTTTGTGTTCCGGCATCGACGGGGTGACATGCTCCAGAATACGCATCATATCCGCTTTCGATTCACCGACACTCAGGCCGCCGATGGCGTAGCCGTCGAAATCGATCTCAGACAGGCCGCGCAGGCTGACGTCGCGCAGGTCTTCGAACATGCCGCCCTGTATAATGCCGAACAACGCCGAAGGGCTGTCGCCATGGGCCTGTTTTGAGCGTTTGGCCCAGCGCAGGCTGAGTTCCATGGATTTTTTGGCCTCCGCATGGGTGGCCGGGTGCGGGGTGCATTCGTCGAAGATCATCACCACGTCCGAGCCCAGGGCGCGTTGCACTTCCATGCTGCGTTCCGGCGTCAGCTCCACTTTGGCACCGTCTACCGGTGAGCGAAAGGTGACCCCAGCTTCAGTGATCTTGCGCATCTTGCCCAGCGAGAACACCTGAAACCCGCCGGAATCGGTCAGCATGGGCTTCTTCCAGCCGGTGAAGTCGTGCAGATCACCGTGTTCTTCAATCACCTGGGTGCCCGGGCGCAGCATCAGGTGAAAGGTGTTGCCGAGAATGATGTGAGCGCCGGTCTCCTCGACCTGTTGCGGCGTCATGCCTTTTACGGTGCCGTAGGTCCCGACGGGCATAAAGGCAGGCGTTTGCACTTCACCTCGTGGAAACGTCAGCGTGCCGCGCCGCGCTTTGCCATCGGTGCTGGTCAGGTCAAATGTCATAAAACAGGTGCGGGTCATGCGTCGGTCTCTTGGTTATTGGGGGCAGGGGCTGACAGCGGTTTGCGGGTAATGAACATGGCGTCGCCATAACTGAAGAAGCGGTAGCGTTCATCAATGGCCGCCTGGTAGGCCGCCAGCACCGCGTCTTTACCGGCAAAGGCGCTGATTAGCATGATTAATGTCGATTGCGGCAGGTGAAAATTGGTCACCATGGCATCCACCACCCGAAAATCGTATCCCGGGTAAATAAAGATATTGGTGTCTCCGGTGAACGGCTGCAGTGCGCCGGACTGGGCGGCCGTTTCCAGCGAGCGAACGCTGGTCGTGCCCACCGCGATAACCCGGTTACCCCGGGCTTTTGCGGCTGCAGCGGCGGCTACTACGTCTGGAGGTACTTCGATCCACTCCGCATGCATAACGTGTTCTTCAATGCGCTCGGCTTTGACTGGCTGAAAGGTACCAGCGCCGACATGCAGGGTAACAAAGGCGGTATGTACCCCTTTGGCTTGCAGCGCTTCGAGCAGGGCGGCATCGAAATGAAGACCGGCGGTGGGTGCGGCCACCGCGCCTTTGCGTTGTGCATAAACGGTCTGGTAACGCTCGCGGTCGCTCTCGGCGTCTTCACGCTCAAGGTAGGGCGGCAGAGGCATATGGCCATGCAGTTCGAGCAAATCGACCAACGGTTCAGGGTTGTGACAGGTCAGCCGGAACAGGTTTTCTTCACGGCCGGTCACTTCCAGTTCGATGCCGCCTTCCATGGCCAGGCGGGTGCCGGGCTTGCAACTTTTGTTCGCGCGCACGTGGGCCAGCGCCGTGCTGTCGCCGGTCATCCGTTCGATCAGCACTTCTACCTTGCCGCCGCTGTCTTTCTGACCAAAGAGCCGCGCTGGAATCACCCGGGTGTTGTTGAACACCAGCAGGTCGCCGGGTTCGATCAGATCGAGAATATCGGGAAACTGGCGATGTGAGACCTGGCCGCTGGGGCCATCCAGATGCAGCAGGCGGCTGCCAGTGCGTTGTTCAGCCGGATAGCGGGCGATCAACTCGTCCGGCAGGGTAAAATCGAAATCGCTGACGTTCATAACCAGATGCGGGGCACCCATTGTTAAAAGGGCGGCTATTCTAGCTGAAAGGGCGGTCAGGCTCTATGGTCGTGATGCAGTCACTACACAGCCAGTTGGGATGTTAAGGGTGCGGGCTTGCCTGTTAGAATACCGGCTCCTTATCCCGGCTCAGGATTCTGCATGAACGATTTACTATTGCGCACGCCCGATGACTGGCACCTGCATTTTCGCGACGGCGATATGCTGTTAGAGACGGTACCAGCCACGGCCCGGTGCTTCAGGCGCGCCATTGTCATGCCCAACCTGACGCCACCGGTTACCACCGCCGATCAGGCATTAGCCTACCGCGATCGCATTCTGGCTGCGCGACCGGCGGGGAGCCGGTTTGAACCGCTAATGACGCTGTACCTGACTGATACCACCAGTGCCGACGATATCCGGGCCGCCAAGGCGGCTGGCGTGGTAGCTGCGAAGCTATATCCGGCTGGTGCCACCACCAATTCCAGCGCCGCCGTTAGCGCCGTCAGCCGTCTCGACCCAGTGTTTGAAGCCCTCGCGGAGCAAGGCTTGCTGTTACTGTTGCACGGCGAAGTGACCCACCCGGACATCGACATCTTCGACCGGGAAAAAGCCTTTATCGACCAGCATCTGGCCGGCATTGTTGAGCGCCATCCAACGTTAAAAGTGGTGTTTGAACACATCACCACGGCCGATGCGGCCGATTTTGTAAGCCAGGGCCCGGATACCCTGGCCGCCACCGTGACTCCACAACACCTGTTGCTGAACCGTAACGACCTGTTGGTTGGCGGTATTCGGCCACACAACTATTGCCTGCCCGTGTTGAAACGGCGCAGCCACCAGGAAGCACTCCGCGCCGCCGTCGCCAGCGGCTCACCCAAGTTCTTTCTGGGCACCGACTCGGCCCCGCACGAACAGCACAAGAAAGAATCGGCCTGTGGCTGTGCTGGCTGTTACAGCGCCTGGTCGGCACTGGAGCTATACGCCCAGGTGTTCGAGGAAATGGGGGTGCTGGAACGTCTGGAAGGTTTCGCCAGCGAACATGGGCCGGATTTCTACGGCCTGCCGCGTAACGAAGGCACGGTACGTCTGGTGCGCGAAAGCTGGACCGTGCCGGAACGTATTACCCTCGGCCACGGCGAAGCCATCGTGCCGTTTTACGCCAGTGAAACCATTCACTGGCGTCTGCGCCCGGCCTGAACACCAGAAACATCGCCTCAAACCATTGACGCGAAAGGATTTTTCGCTAGAATGCGTTGCACTCAGCCAGAGTGGCGAAATTGGTAGACGCAGCGGATTCAAAATCCGCCGGTGGCAACACTGTGCCGGTTCGAGTCCGGCCTCTGGTACCAAATGAACGTTCACGGAAGTCCGTAAACGTCCTAAAAGCCCCGTCCTACGGGGATTTTTTGTATCTGCACTGTCCAGTGACGCTGAAGCAGGCCCGGCTGCAGGTGCTCCAGTTCCGTTAGTTCCAGGTGCGAAAGCAAGCAGTGGTTAATCTAATCGCGCTCTGGGTATCTCATTGAAGCGTGTTGTGAACCGGGGTGACAGTCGATCCTGGCGCATATTATTAGGTCCCGACTTTGTACCTTCACTGGCGAAAGTTACTGCTCCCCGACACTCACTATTCAATCGGTCGACCAGACTCAGTAGTTCCTGTCGCTTGGATTGGGTATCTGTTTCCTGAAATAGATCCGGCTGCCGTGCTGTTAGTGGATAAAGGTCCGTCAGCATTACGCCCGCCTTCGCGTACTTGAACCCATTGCGCCATATATGGTCCAGTAGTCGGTCGGCCCGGTTTGCTCTGGCTGAGCGGTCTCAAACTCTATACAGGGCTCCCCGTTGAGTTCGCGTACCGTCCTGGCCAATACCACCGAGAATTGGGAGTGGATCTGGGCTGGGTCGGACTGTGCCAGGTCCAGCGCAGTCTGTATGCCCATATCCCTCAGTTGCTTGACCAGTCGGGGCCCGACGCCCCAGACATCGCTCACATCCGTTAACGCTAACAGTTTCTTTTGGCGATGGGGGTCAGTGAGGTCGACCACCCCCTGGGTACTCCGGTACCGTTTGGCAGCCCGGTTTGCCAACTTTGCCAGTGTCTTGGTTGAGCTGGCCCGCAAAGGCCTCATCGATGCTGTAGACCTCAAGTCGCGGTACAAGCGATTCAATCGTCTCCATAACCCGGGCGGACATGTTGCCGTTTATGTGGAATAGAAAGTCAAACAGTATTTCAGGCGACTATGAGGGTTCTGGGATCAATTTGCTCGGTACCCAACGCAGGTATGCCACCATCCCGAACAGCTCCACCAGCGACTGGAAGACGATGACCACCACGGCGGCGTGCCAGGCCTCGGGCAGCGTCAGGGCGATGGGTAATACGACGAACGAGTTCCGAGTACCGAAGCTAAAGGTCAAAGTCCTGGCCGATGGCGTAGGCAGCTGAAATAGGTTGCCTAGGGTCTTGCCGAGAAAGGCGGCGAACACCAGGTAGAAGATGAAAATCAACAGCACCTGCATCAATACGCCTGTGAGGCCTGTCACCGTGGTTACCTGAGAAGCGGCGATGACGAAGACTACTAGTGCCAGCAACGGCACGGGAAGTGCACCCAGGCCCTGAACCAGTTGTCTGGCGCGGGCACTGCGCTCGGCCAGCCATTCAGTTATCCAGGCTAACGCCAGAGGTGTCAGAATCAATCCAACGAAGGCGCCGAGCAAATGGCTGCTGAGCGCTATTTCAAACCATTCCGTGCCCAGGAAAAGCCAGAGATAGAAAGGTAAGGCAAACAACTGGACCAGCAGAAGCACAGGCGTGGCAGCGATGGCCCGCGCGGCCTCGCCCCTGCCCAGATGCGTAAAGCTGATAAACCAGTCGGTACAGGGCACCAACAACACCAGCAGCACCCCCGCCTGCACCGCAAGTGACAACGGCAGCAATGCAACCAAGCCACCCAGTACCAGCGGAATAATCACAAAGTTACCGAGCAACAGTGCACCCAGAAAGCGCCAGTCCTTCAGCCCCTCGCCGATCCGTGTTAACGGGGTTTGAGTAAAAGTCGCGTACAGCAGCACACCAAGCAACGGCCACAGCAAGGTTTCAAGCCAGGCTGTGGCACCCGGTAAACCCAAGCCGAGACCCAGGCCCGCCAGAATGAACGTGAGGTAAATCCAGGATTGCTGGCGTTCCATCCAGTCGCGCATCAATCTGTACTCTTTTCAGTGTTCCAGTGAAAAGCCTGCGGTCTGCCACGCCCTTTTCCCGCCGACATAATGGTAGACCTCGGTATAGCCGAGGCTGGCCAGTCGCTCGGCCGCTCGACCGGCGCGTTTACAGTTCTCGCTCGCGCAGTACACGACGAGGGTCGCCTGATTATCGGGTAGCTGGCGGGGTGCCTCGTCCAGGATGTCGTCAGAAACGATGTTGATGGCACTCGGTAAGTGCCCCTTGGCGAAGGTATCGGCCGGCAAGGTATCCACCAGGATGAAATCTTGTCCTCGGGCCTGCCAATCGCGCAGTGTTTTGGTATCAATCGTTAACATGGTGAAACTCCTCCATTAAACGTGGTGCGGCTTGTCAATAATGCGGCCTAACCCCACACCTCACAGTAGTAGGCTAAACGGTATGACAAAAGCGTCACGTACCCTTGGGACTTGCCGCAGGCAACATTGATTCGATGTCAGAGGCGGAGGAAGGGTAGGCGAAAGTGGCGTGTCGGATGGCATCGGCACCTAGCCCGCTGCGCATGGCAAAGCCGAACAGATTGATCACTTCAGCCGCCTCGGGGCCGACCAAATGAGCACCGAGAATGCGTTGGCTGTCTTCTTCCACCAGTATCTTGTAGGCGTAGCAGGATTCGTTGACGCGTCGCGCGGTGAACCATCCCGGCACACTTTCGTGCTTGACCTTAAAGTGCAGGCCCTGTTGCTCAGCCTCGGCCTCCAGCAAGCCAACGCGCGCCAGCGGCGGCAGGGTAAAGACGACGCTGGGGATGCCGGTATAGTCCACGGTCGCTTCCTTTTTCCCGAGCAGATTGTCGACAACCGCGTGGGCTTCCAGTGCGGCCACTGGAGTCAAGGGCAAGGGACCGCCGGCCGCGTCACCAGCCGCGTACACCGCCGGGTTGGAGATACTGCGAAAGGTTTTGTCCAGCTTGAGCTTGCCCTGTTCGTGGGTGATATTGGCGGCATCCAGGTCCAGTGCTTCCAGCGCCGGCTTGCGTCCGCCGCTGTGGATGACGAGATCGGTGTCGATATCCACTCGCCCCTCCGGCCCTTCAACCTGAACCTCGAAGCCATCGTTGGTCTTGCGCACCGCCTTGACTTCGTGGCCAAGCCGCACATCGACACCGAGTGCGCGGGTGCGTTCGACCAGCAGCGCGACCAGATCCGGATCGAAGCCGGCCAGCGGTTGTTCGCCCCGGTTTAGAATCGTAACCTCGGCGCCAGCACGGGCTGCTATATGGGCAAACTCGAAGCCGATATAGCCACCGCCCACCAGCACGATTCGGCGCGGCAGTTGATCCAGTTCAAGGAACTCGTCGCTCAAAATTAGATGCTCGGCGCCTTCGATCGGCAAGCGGGTCGGCTCAGCACCCGTGGCGATGACGATGTGTTTCGCCGTTAGCGTTGTGTCGTCAACCACCACCGTGTTGTGACCGGTGAAACGGGCGCGGCCATGCCAGGCATCAATGCCTTGCTTGTCGTACGCCTGCTCGCGCTTGGCCGGCACCGGATCTGTGAACGAGCGCTTATGGCGTTGCAGTTCGGCCCAGTCGATTCGGGTCTCGCCTTCCAACGTGTCGATGGCGGTCATGCGCTGGAAACCATCGATCACCTCGGCTGCGGCGATCAGCATCTTTTTCGGGTCGCAGCCACGCAGGGCACAGGTACCGCCGAACGGCTGGTGGTCGATAACCGCCACCGACCAGCCGGCCTTGCGGCAGTTGAACGCGGTCACCGATGCTGCGGTGCCAGTGCCGATCACGATCAAGTCATAGTTGTTGTCTGTCATGGTTAATTTCTCCATTGCGGGCACATCGAGTTACCTTGACGCGCCAGTGAAGTATTCATGGGTGCTCTGGTTTGCCAGAAGCCGGTGCATGTTTCTAGCGACATCTGGTTGGTCAAAGATCGCGTTCAGGTGATCGTTGTCACCGAAGGTTGGGGACGTTGAGTGGTTCATAATTGTGACCCCTTATCGGATTGAGTATCGCAGCAGACATCGCGCTGTTTTTTGCGCCATAGAGCGTAGACGGTCAGGCAGATGAAAATGGCCAGTGCCGGTAACAAAACGTAATCCAGATAACCGGTGAGTGCCGCCAGGCCCACGGCACCGAGCAGCACGACCAGAATGGGCGTGAAGCAGCACAGGGCAACGATCACCGTCCCGATCAGGCTAGCTCGCAACAGTGTTTTGGGATTTTTCATAGTTCGGCTCCCTAGCGGACGTAAATTGTGCGGTCGTCGGTTCTGTGCTGGCGGCCTGCAACAGCCGCTTTAGCGACAGCACAAACAGACCGGTCAGCGGTATGGTTCAAGTAATGGTTCATTTTTTAAGGTATTTGACCAGCGCCATGCTACCCAGGATCAGTAAGGTGAGCAGTAGCAGGGGCATAATCATCATTGGCAGCATCATAATCCAGCCCATGCCGGACATCATGGGGCTACAGAGTTCCCAGAAACCTGTTCCCGGGGTCGCGAAGACGGTTCCTGGAAGCAGAATTAACAAGGCAAACATCGTTGTCAGTATGTTCATGGCGTTCTCCTCTTTCGTTTATCCAGCACAACACGACAACTGCTTCACGTCCTTGAAAAAGGTTTGGGCGCAAAGCTTGAGGCCTTCCACCATGGTCAGATAGGGAAACAGCTCGTCGCTCACGTCCTGCACGGTCATCCCGGCCCTGATCGCCATTACGGCGGTCTGGATCAGTTCACCCGCCTCGGCCGTCACCGCCTGCACGCCCAGTAACCGACCCGAATCGCGTTCGGCCACCATCTTGATAAAGCCATGGGTGTCGAAGTTGACCAGCGCCCGGGGCACGTTTTCCAGGTCGAGAACCCGGGTATCAACGCAGAAGCCCTGCTTGAGCGCCTCGGCTTCGGTTAGACCCACGGTTGCCACCTGGGGGTCGGTAAACATCACGCCCGGCATGGCACTGAGGTCCAGGGTGGCTTCACCGCCGGTCATGTTGATGCCCGCCCGGCTGCCCCCGGCAGCGGCCACGTACACAAACTCAGGCTGATCGGTACAGTCACCGGCGGCGTAGATGCCCCGCACTGTCGTTTGCAGGTATTTATCCACCAGGACTGCACCCTGGGCGATTTCCACGCCGATCTCATTAAGGTTCAGCGTCTCGATGTTGGGCGTGCGCCCGGTGGCCACCAACAGCTGGTCGGCCCGCAGGGTTCCAGTATTGGTCTCCAGCACGAATTCATGATCCGTGTAGTCCACTCGGCTCGCCTGGGTCTGTTTGAACACCTCGATGCCTTCGCGGCGAAACGCGGCTTCCACCGCGTCGCCAATCGCCGGGTCCTCGCTCGATAGCAGTCGGCTGCGGGCCAGCACTGTCACCTGGCTGCCCAGCCGGGCAAAGGCCTGGGCCAGCTCCAGCGCCACATATCCGGCTCCGATCACCACCATCCGTTCAGGCACGGACTCCAGTGTCAGCGCAGTGGTAGAGGTCAGATAAGGCGTATCCGCCAGCCCCGGTGTGGGCGGCTGCGTCGGGCGGGCCCCGGTGCCGATAAAGGCGCGATCGAAGTGAATCGTCTGCTCTCCGCCCTCCGTTAGAGTGACCGTCAGATGCTGGGCATCCGCAAACCGGGCCTCCCCTTGCAGGAGAGTGACGTTCGGATGGTCGCGCAGAATACCCTCGTATTTAGCATCCCGCAGCTCATCGACACGCGCCTGTTGTTGCCGAAGCAGCACCGCCCGATCCACCACGGGCACCTGAGCGCTCAGGCCGCCGTCGAAGGGACTTTCTTTACGCAGATGAGCAATGTGCGCGGCGCGAATAAGTATCTTCGAGGGCACACAACCGATATTCACACAGGTGCCACCAATGGTGCCGCGCTCGATCAGGGTGATGCGGGCACCGCGTTCGGCGGCTTTCAGGGCGGCGGCCATGGCCGCACCACCGCTGCCGATCACTGCAATGTGCAGGTTACTATCATTCATAAACGTTACTCCTGTGTCGCCTGGCTTTGGCTCAGCGTGGACGGATAGCCGGCGTTAGTGGTGGCTTGAGTCAGCGCCTCAACGGAGGTTTTCTCATCGTCGAAGGTGACCGTAGCATCACGCTCGTCATAACGGACATCGACGGAGCTCACTCCCTCGACCCGATTAAGAGCGGCTTTGACGGTGAATGGACAGGCCACACAGGTCATCCCGGGGACCGACAAGGTGACCGTTTGTTGCGCCGCCAGGGCGGGCAAACCGAATAGCAGGAGCAGCGCCGTCATTATCAGTGATTTTTTCATGGGTATCGCCTCTAAAAATTTCTCTTAATAGAACAGGGGTAAGACAAAGGGGAACGCCAACGCGAGCAGAATAAGCAGCGCGACGACCCAGAAAACGACCTTATAGGCCGTGCGCACTTGCGGCACGGCGCAAACATCACCCGGCTGACAAGTCTCCACAGGCCGGTATATCCGGCGCCAGGCAAAGACCATTGCCACCAGCGCAGCACCAATAAACCAGGGCCTATAGGGTTCCAGGGCCGTCAGGTTGCCGATCCAGGCACCGGAAATCCCCAACGTGATTAAAACCAGGGGCCCGAGGCAGCAGGCGGAGGCAAGAAAGGCTGCGACGCCCCCTGCAGCCAGCGAAGCGCGACCGGATTTGGATTCTGACATTACAAAGGCTCCTTTCATGGCTTGGATGACTGCGGTAAGGTTACTCCCGTAGTCAGCTACGGAATCAAGACCTATATTCAAAAAAAATCCTTGACCTTGAGTTAACTCCAGGTCGTATTGTTCATCTGAAGACATAGTTAACAAGGCGAGTTCACCACCCGTCTGACTTCAGGAGCAAATCATGAAAACCACGGTACTGACTATCGACGGCATGCACTGTGACGGCTGTGTGCAGATTGTTCAGCATTTGCTGGAACAACAAGCCGGCGTCAAGGGTTGCTCGGTGTCTCTGGACTTGAAACAGGCGCGTATCGCGCACGACGCGGACCAGGTTTCAGCCGAGACGTTGGCCAAGGCCGTAGCGGCGGCCGGTTATACAGCATCGCCCACAGAGTGCTAAGCATGGACTTACTTCAAACCCTGGTATTGGCGGCAGGGCTTGGGCTGCTAGGTTTCGTGGAACCATGTTCAGTCGGTAGCCATCTGATTTTTCTGAAATTCCTGGATCAACTACCGGCGCGTCAGCGCTGGGTGCAAACGTTGATTTTCACACTCGTACGAGCCGTGTTCATGGCGTTGCTCGGTGTACTCGCCGCACTGATTGGCGCCCGCTTTCTGGGCGTGCAGCACGGTTTATGGGCCGTGCTTGGCAGCGTTTATGTGGTACTGGGTCTGGTTTATCTATTGGGCGGCGCGTCCTGGATGATTCGACGGATCAACCACCTGCTTCCGCACGTTTCTCCCACAGCCGGCGGCGTTGGTTTGGGGGCTGCATTCGGACTGAATATTCCGGCCTGTGCAGCGCCGCTATTGGCGGTCCTGCTGGGCGATGCCGCCGCGCGCGCGACCACGGGCTCAGGTGTGGCCCACGGCGCTTTATCACTGTTCGTGTTTGGTCTGGCCATTTCCAGCCCGATAGTACTCGCCGTTTTTACGCAGTTTGGGCGCCGCATGCTGACCTCGATTGCACGCCTTGCCGGGCGCATGCCGCGCTGGACCGGTGCGGTGTTGGTCGCGCTGGGTCTATGGTCCATTACCCTGGCGTTTTGATCCAGCCCATCCTTCAACCTATAACCGGAGGTATCGTAATGGCAGACACCACAACCCACCCAGATGGCTTCGACCCCTGGAGTGAGGAAACAACGGACCGCCAGGGAATCAACCGCGTGCGGGCTCATATTGGCGGGCTGCATTGCTCGTTGTGTACCGGCACCATTGAACGCGCGCTGGGCAGTAAGCCCGGCGTGGAGCGCGTCGCGGTCAGTCTGACCCACGAGCAGGCGCTCGTGGAATACGACAGCACCCAGACCAATGCCAAAGATCTTATGGGAACGTTGCAACAGATTGGCTATACCTTGAGTGATCCACGCAAAGTTGAGCCTTTTGAGCGCCAGGAAAAAGCGCTGGCCATCGAACGCAACCGATTCGTTGTCGCCCTCGCCATGAGTCTGGCCTCGGTCGGGCTCATCGTCGACGTCTCCACGATCTGGACCCTCGGCCTGTCAGCGATGGTCTATGTCAGCCTGGTCGGATTCGGTTATGCGGTACTTCGCGGTCAGGGCACGACGGCCGCACTTGTGGGCAGCGGTGGCCTGGCCTTGACCGGACTCGCCTTGTTTGCGCTGCGTGCCGGTGGTGTGCTGAATGGTTTCGAGCCATGGCTGGTTGCAGTGCTCGCATTAGGCATCATGTTTGGCGTTGCGCAACATATGCTGATTATGGCGATCCAGGCGCTGCGACGGAGCATACTCAATCAGCACGTGTTGGTGGAAATTGCCGCGTTTGCCGGGCTGATTGGTGGCGCCATTGGGCTGATCCTTCGGCCGGAGAGTTATCCCACGGCGGCGTTTTTCGCGGTGTCGGTGATGGTGCTAACCTATCATATTTTCTCTGAGTGGCTGTCACTGATCGTTAAAACCCGCAGCGCGCAGTCCGTCAAACGATTGCTTGACCTGCAGCCGAGCACGGCGCACCTGGTGACCGAAAATGGTGAAAAGGATGTGCCGGTGGAACAGGTCAATTCCGGCATGCAGGTGCGGGTGCGTCCCGGCGAACGTATTCCGGTCGACGGTATCGTTATCAATGGCACCTCCGCCGTGGACGAGGCACTGATTACCGGTGAGTCCATGCCGGTCGATAAATCGACAGACGACAACGTTGTGGGTGGCGCGATCAATGGCAATGGCACGCTACTGATTCGGGTTACGGCGGTCGGTGCCGAGAGCTTCCTGCACCAGGTAATCAGCAGCGTCGAAGACGCCCGTGCTCTCAAACCCGGCTTGCTGCATATCGTGGATCGGGTGCTGCAGGTCTATACGCCCGCGGTATTGTCCATCTCGGCCCTTGCCTTTCTGGGGTGGACTCTGGGGCCGTTGTTCTTCGGGACCGATCCCCAGTTTCAACGTGCCGTGTTTGCCGCTTTGACGGTACTGGTGATGGGTTATCCCTGTGCCATTGGTATTTCGGCGCCACTGTCGATTGTACGGGCGGCGGGCGAGGCTGCGGATAAAGGAGTGTTGATGCGCACCGGCGAGGCCTTTCAGGCATTGCGCACGGTGGATGCGGTGGTGTTCGACAAAACCGGCACACTCACAGAAGGCCGCCCGGCCGTGCGGTCTGTTGTAAGCCTCGCGGGCGACGACGAAGGCTTACTGGCGATTACGGCCGCGGTCGAGGCGGCGTCCGAACATCCACTGGGCCGGGCCGTGGTCGAGGCTGCTCTGGACCGCAGCGTTGACTTCCCCGACGTAGACGATTTTCAGGCCGAGTCCGGGCGTGGGGTCACCGCTCACATTAACGGCGAGACTATTCGGGTAGGCAGCCCGGCATTCCTGGATTCCGTGGGAATCGATCGGAGCGTGCTGAATGAGACCATCGAAGCCGCCGAGCAACAGGGCCAGACAGTGATCGTCGTGGCCCGGGGTGAGCGATTGCTTGGCGCGATCGCACTTGGTGACGCCCTTCGCGCGGATACCGCTGACACCATCGCCCGACTCCAGGATCTCGGTATCCGGACGGTGATGCTCACGGGTGACAACGAGCGTACCGCCCGTTACTTTGCCGAGCTTGTCGGTATCGACGACGTTCACGCCAGCGTGCTGCCGGCCGACAAGGCCGAAGTACTGCGTGCGATGCAACGTGACTCACGCATCGCGATGGTCGGTGACGGCATTAACGAGGCCCCGGCACTGATGCAAGCGGATGTCGGCATTGCCATGGGCAGTGGCACGGATATCGCCATTGACGCCGCCGACATCATCATCCTCAACGGTCGTGTGGGAGCGGTCATTACCGCCTGGGAGATCAGCCGCTGGGGTTATCGCAAGATGCTGCAGAACGTGAGCCTGGCTTTCCTGTTCAACGGTATCGGTATTCCATTGGCGACTACTGGTTTGATTTACCCGGTTTGGGCCATGGTTGCCATGGCGACCAGCGTGACGGTTATCTTTATAAATTCACTATGGCAACGACCGGACATGTTTTTCGATGCCGTGGCGAGTGTGAGTGAGTGATTATTCAGGCACTGTGTATACTAATGTTGAGTTGTTATCACAGTCACCAAACTCCAATTCGATGAGGCCCCCATGTTGGAAATAAGCATCGGCGAAGCCGCCCGGCGTACAGGTCTGTCGATCGATACGTTACGCTATTATGAAAAGATAAAGCTGATGCCGCCTATTGCCCGCGACTCAGGCGGTCGTCGGCATTATGGCGAGCGCGACCTCGCTCAGCTGCGCTTCATCCAACGAGCCCAACGTTGTAATTTTTCTCTGGTAGAAATTGGTGAATTGTTGAAACTGCGACGTGCCCAGGAACCACCTCGGCCACAGGTACGACAACTTACCGAACAGAAACTGAAAGACATCAAAACCCGCCTAGAGGATCTCGAGCGACTGAAGCACGAGTTGGAATTGCTGCTCAACCTGTGTTGCGGCTCGGACAAGGGCTGTCCGATTATCGAAAGCCTGGATTCGACCGACTGACAGGATTAACCACTCGGCGTTATCCCAATGACCTATGTAGCGGCATTCCGGGCGGCACGGCAAAGTGGATGTTTGTACCCATGTTAGTGGTGGCTTGAGTCAGCACCTCAACGGAGGTTTTCGCATCGTCGAAGGTGACCGTAGCATCACACTCTTGATAACGGACATCGACGAAGCTGACCCCCTCGATCCTATTAGCTGAGTGCGGTAAGGTTATTCCCGTAGTCAGCTACGGAATAAAACCCTATGTCCAAAAAACACGGCTCAATGACCATCGGTACCCTGGCGAAAGCCGCCAACATGGGGGTGGAAACCATCCGTTATTACCAGCGCAGAGGGCTGATAACGGAACCCGAAAAGCCCTTTGGTAGCATACGTCACTATGATGAACAGGCTCTGGAGCGCCTTCACTTCATTAGAACGGCTCAATGGCTGGGTTTCAGTTTGGATGAAATTGGGGGGTTGTTGATGTTGCAGGATGGTACCCACTGCGACGAAGCACGAGCATTGGGTGAACAGAAATTGACCAGTGTGCGGCAGAAAATCCTGAGCCTGCAACGGATTGAGCGGGCGTTGGATGAGTTGGTGCAAGAATGCTGCGTCCAACAAGGTAACGTCTATTGTCCCCTTATCACCTCACTTCATGAAGGACTTGAAAAATTCCCCCTGGAGGAAAGACCTTAAGAGCTCCTTAACTAAAGCAGAACAGATTCGTCTCTGTCCGATGCTCGCGTAGAGATCTTGCTGGCGGGCTGCAAAACGCTTGGTGAGCCGGGCAGCGAGCAGCACGCTGCCTTCGCGGGTGCCTGTTTAGCCGGTTGTGGCATTGTCGAACGCATCACCAATTCTAAACAGATAGCGGCGTCCCGGGCGCTCTCCAAGCAGGCCCTCATTGTGCAAACCTGAAAAAGCGCTCTGTTACCGTCTCTGGATGAATCCGCCTATGCCTCACAGGACAGCGTTTCGATAATCCGGCAGTCCATAATCACCCCTCCCGCACAACATGCACTCAGTCTTTTCAACTCCTGCTCCATTGCACGCAAGTCTTTTAGGCGGGAACGTACCTGTTCCAGTTGTTGCTCAACTTTAGCGTCCACGCCGGCACAGGACTCTTGCTGGCTGTCAGCTAAAGAGAGTAGTTCTCTGATATCACCCAGGCTAAAGCCAAGCGCTCGGCTTCGGCGGATAAACAGGAGCCTGAAATGATCGGTGTCAGAATATAAGCGATAGCCGGATTCTGACCGGGTCGCCTCAGGCAGCAGTCCAATCTTTTCGTAATATCGGATGGTCACGGGCTTGATACCTGTGCGATCAGCCAGTTGACCTATGGTGTGGTTATTCTTATGCATCGCCCTTGACCTTATAGTTACTATAACCCTTATTGTATCGTACATCATGAGTATTGGGAGGGGGTGTCGTGGATAGCTGCTGTGAAAACAAATCCGGTGAACTGGCGCAACTGAGGTCCAGTCAGAGCCGAGTGCTCTATATCGTGCTAGCCATTAATGCGGTGATGTTTCTTGTAGAGTTCACCGCTGGCTGGATAGCAAGCTCAACCGCGTTGCTGGGGGATTCGCTGGATATGTTTGGCGATGCCTCTGTGTACGCGCTGACACTCTTCGTGCTGGACAAAGGCCGTCGCGCCCGGGCCGGTGCAGGCCTCTTCAAGGGCGGTTTCATGCTGCTATTCGGTGTGGTTGTCGTTGCCGATGCGGTTCGTAAGTTGGTGATACAGGAGGTACCTGCCGCCGATTGGATGGGCACTGTAGGCGCCATCGCTCTGCTTGCAAATAGCATTTGCTTCGTGCTGCTTTATCGCCACAGAGCAGACGATTTCAATATGCGCTCCACTTGGCTGTGTTCCAGGAACGACTTGATTGCCAACAGCAGTGTCATCATGGCCGCCGGGCTCGTTGCCTTCACCGATACTATTTGGCCCGATATCATTGTGGGACTTGCCATTGCCGCACTGTTCCTGCGCTCCGCATGGCAGGTAATTCGCGAGGGAATCGAGGAGTTACGTGCCAGCGATTCAGAGCCTGTTAACACAACAGATCAAGAAAACCTCGACGGTGGCGCAGTGGGTTGCTGCTCATCGTCACCAAGCACTTGTGCCACTGAACGCGGAGCACCGTCACGATGATTACTGACAACCACTCGATTCCGTGGATGCTGCTACTCTCAGCCTGGTTTCTGGCTGTGGTGTCGTCGCTTTCAGCCATCTACATCGGCGAAATCCTGGGCCAGACTCCCTGTCTGCTGTGCTGGTTTCAGCGAGCCTTCATGTTCCCGCTGGCCGTGATCCTCGGGGTAGCTTGCTTTTACTCAGACTTTACTATTTGGCGTTATGCTCTTCCCCTGGCTGTCATTGGAGGCCTTTTCGCCTCGGCGCACTCGCTGCTGTATGTTGGGCTAATTCCTCAACCAATTCAGCCCTGCACTGATACAGGTCCTTCCTGTTCAGGTGCCGAAATGACTATTTTTGGCGGTGTACCACTTCCGTTCCTGGCACTGGGCACCTTTGTTGCCATCATTATTCTGCTTATGCTTGTTCGTCGGAGAATTCGCTCATGAATCGTCGTGTTTTCGTAGTCGTCGCCTCTTTTGTGCTGATCGCAGTTTTTGGGGCTGCTGTCTTTTTCACGCTCCAATCCCAGCAGCCCCAACAAACCGCTGCCTCGCCCGAAAAACCGCTAGTGGGTGCGCAAGCAGTCGAAAGTCAACCGTCGCTGATTCGCTTCCACTCGCCCACATTTGGACCCGACGACGCAACGGTAACCATCGTTGAATTTTTCGATCCTTCTTGCGAGGCCTGTCGGGCATTTTACCCAATTGTGAAGCAGATTCTTGCTGAATATCCTGATGAAGTTCGTCTGGTTTTGCGATACACACTGTTTCATCAGGGTTCTGAGGAAGTCTCAAGACTGCTAGAGGCTGCAAGGATTCAGAACGTCTACGAGCCTGTTCTTGAAGCAGTGTTGGAAGCACAGCCGGCATGGCATGATGACCCTCAGGTGATCGGAGCCTGGGAAGCGGCGGAAGCCGCTGGCCTGGATGTCGCCAAAGCCCGCGAGGATATGCAATCCGAAAGAATAAGCTCAGTGCTCCAAACGGATACCCAGGATGTCAAAGCTATAGGCATTCGCGGCACCCCAACCTTCTTTGTGAATGGCCTTCAGCTTACGGAATTCGGCGCAGAACCTCTTTTAAGGCTCGTGAAGACTGAGCTGGAGAAGGCCAAATAGCAATTAAGTTTGCTGACTTAAGTTGACCTTACAAAGCCAATAAACAATCAGTGAGTAGTCTGACATTCCGCAGACCCTTTTTCATGGAGAGCCTGCCAGGGGCGTGCTTGGATGATCTTTGCAACGCTTCCCCGAAAGCATTACTTGCTGAAACAGAATGAGAGCCGAGAGATGAACAGTGAACTGAAGGAATGTTACCGGACGGAACTGGCCGCAGCCGAACGTGCCGAAATATCGGGTAATTTCCATACGGCGTTCAGTCATCTTGAGCGAGCCCATATCCTGAGTCAGCGATTTGCCTTGGCGCACGCGCTAACACATCTGCGTATGCTTAGGCTCGGCTGGCGACTTCGGGATAAACGCGAAGTATGGGGTCAGATCCCGCGTATACTCGCCGCACTGGTCTTTTCGCGTATCTGGATACCCGTTGGTAATACAGGGCGTGCCCGCGTCAGCGCCTTTGCACCCATGGCACTGCCTGAAGACCTGGCGCAAGTGCTGACACACCCAAAAAGGTAAATGTACCAATCTTGGTTATAAATCGATGAGTGCTGGGAGTAAGAAAATGGGGCTTAAACGAAGAGTAATTTACGGACTACTGCTGTGTATGTTTGCTGCCACCGCAGTGGCGGATGCACTGAGCGTAACGGATGCCCGGCTACGGCTATTGCCTGGTGATCTGCCCGTAGCCGGTTACTTCAGGCTGATTAACGAAGGGGACGATTCTGTGGTCTTGTCGGGAGCGGAGAGCTCTGCTTTTGAACACGTCACAATGCACCAGAGCACCCAAGTGGATGGGATGGCAGGCATGGAGCCTGTGCCGGAACTTGAACTGGCGCCGGATGGTGCTATTGAGTTCTTGCCGGGTGGTTATCACCTTATGCTGATGAAGCGGCGAAGCCCGATCGAATTTGGAGCTGAGGTGCCGGTGACGCTCATTTTCGCGGACGGACAACGGCTATCGGTCCAATTCCAGGCCGTGTCTCCAGCAGCGATGTAGAGGTGAATTGATGGGTAAGCAACTTTTTCTCATACTGAGCGTGCTATTGTTGACAGGCTGTGGCGAACAAACCTGGCGAACGACAGATATCTCAGGGGCCATGCCTGAACTCAACTTCAATCTCACTGATGAACATGGTCACGCGGTAACTGCCGATGACTACCGTGGCAAATCGACACTGCTTTTCTTCGGCTTTACGAACTGTCCTGATGTTTGCCCGACCACTCTCGCACAACTCGCGGGTGCCGTTAAGCTGCTAAGTGAAGATGTGAGGAAAGACTTGCAAGTTTTGTTCGTATCGGTAGATCCAGCGCGTGATGATCCGGCGACCCTACGCCGCTACACCGATGTGTTCGGGCCGCGGTTCATAGGACTCACAGGTGACAGGGCAGCGCTCGACGCGTTGACAGGCCGGTATAGCACTACTTACAGCTATGGCGAAAAGGATGAGTCGGGCAATTATGACGTTTCGCACTCAAGTGCCGTTTTTGCATTCAATCGCGAAGGAGATGTACGACTTTTGATTCGCGCCAGTGACCCAGTGGAGGCGGTGGCTGAGGATCTACGCCAACTGTCCCAAGACAGCTAGTGATTTAGCGTATCTATCATCCACTTCGGGGATTACACCACGGGATAGCTTCATGATAAATTTTTTAAGTATGAGTCGGGGTCTGTGGCGGTTAGCTGCAATACTCGGCATCCTTATATCGCTTGGAGGCTGCAGTCAGGGTGAAGACTCTCCTTCCGGCTTCGGGAACATACTGAATGTGGCTGCAGCGGAGCAGCTCGGTTTCGCGGTCACTGCCAATCCCGTGCGCCCAGCTCCAGTTAATTTTACCGATGGCGAAGGAAGGTCACAGAGCCTGAAGATGTTTAGAGGTAAAGTTGTGCTACTCAATCTTTGGGCGACATGGTGTTCCCCTTGCCGTGAAGAGATGCCCACTCTAGATGCGCTCCAAGCCGGGCTAGGCGGTACTGAGTTCGAGGTCGTGGCACTCTCGATTGACCATGGCGGGCTCGCCGCTGTTCAATCCTTTTACGAGGAGACCGTGATAGAGCATTTGCGTCTCTACAACGACAAGAGTGCTCAGGCAAACGTGACGCTCGGTGCTCCAGGTGTACCGGTAACCCTACTGCTCAATCGTGATGGATATGAGGTCGCACGCCTAACGGGTCCAAAGAACTGGTATAGCTCAGAGATGGTCGAATTTCTCCGGACTTTTATTAACCCCGCGCAAGCGGGTACGCAGGATGCGAAAAGAGACCTGCAGTGAATTGTTCTTGCCTAGCTGATCTTTTGACGTTGGCGGCGCGAATCCTATACCAAAAGGCTTGAAAGTGCCTCTTGATAGCGTTCCTATAAAAATCACTGGGCTATTCCAAAAATCTAACAGTCTACATGGAACGCTTCTATTACTAAGCGCGGGTTTTAAACAATACTGACAGTTTTTGGGGATGTGTTGAGGTGCAGTATCTGATGGTTACCGATCTCGCTAAGGTGTAAAGATTATCGCATGATAGTTATTGGTTATACATAATAGTGGCTTTTCGAAATTCTTTGCTTGGTGAACTGTTCGGTACGGATGTTATATCGTCACAAAGTATCGAAGCAAATTGTACGGAACATCAGTGGCGTCTGCAGAAAAACCACTCATATTCACGGAGCTAC
>NZ_JBBECH010000035.1:0-4340 GCF_040881935.1 Saccharospirillum sp.
TGCTGCGGCCTAGGCTCCATGGACGGATTTACGCCGACCCCACAGACCCACTACCGGTGGCCGCTGCGGACCACTGCCTCCCAGCACCGCTTTGTTCCTGGTGCAGTGTCATGTATAATCCCGCCCGGTTTTGGCCTTTGCGGTCGGGGCTGGAATGTCACTGTTAATATGCACGGTGGCTATTTCACATTGAATGCATATTCGTGGAGAGTTTGTACCATGGCATTAACTGTCGAGCAAAAAGCAGAATTGGTTAAAGAATTCGGTGGCAGCGAAACCGACACCGGTTCTAGCGAAGTCCAGGTTGCCCTGCTGACCAAGAACATCGAAGGTCTGCAAGGTCACTTTAAAGAGCACGGTAAAGATCACCACTCGCGTCGTGGTCTGATTCGCATGGTAAACCAGCGTCGTAAACTGCTGGACTACCTGAAGCGTAAAGACGTTTCCCGCTACGCCAGCCTGATCAAGCGTCTCGGTCTGCGCCGCTAAGCGATTGACTTCGTGTTTCAAGGGCTCCTCTGGGGGCCCTTGTCATTTCTGCACTGTGCTCCCGGTATGCTTCGCATCTTGCTAAACTCCCACTCGCTGTTGTCTGGTCTGCTGGCGACTTGTACCGTAAGCAAGCCTGAATGGCAGTGAACCATCAGGACAACCGTGAACAACGATATCTTCCCAGTGCCGGGTGTTGCCCGCCTGAGGAGCTTCTATCACTGGGCTTTGACTGGTTTGACCCAGAGCCAAGTGATAGAAGCATCGTTGGGATCGGCGTCCACTTTGTACAGTGAACAACCTTAAGGAGACTCCATTGAGTCATTTAACGCCGAAAACACACAGCTTTGAATTTGGTGGCAAAACTGTCACCCTCGAAACCAACCGCGTTGCCCGCCAGGCGACTGGTGCTGTTTGGTGCACCATCGACGAAACCGTCGTGCTGGCCACCGTGGTTGCCGTCAAAGAAGCCCGCCCGGATCAGCCATTTTTTCCGCTGGCAGTGCATTATCAGGAAAAATACTACGCAGCCGGTAAAATTCCCGGTGGTTACCTGAAGCGTGAAGGCCGCCCCTCAGAGAAAGAGACGCTGACCTCGCGTCTGATCGACCGCCCGATTCGCCCACTGTTCCCGAAAGGCTTCATGAACGAAGTTCAGGTAATTCTGAACGTTGTTTCAGCCAATAAAGAAGATGATCCGGATATCTGCGCCATGCTGGCAACCTCAGCTGCTCTGGCCATCTCCGGTGTGCCTTTTGCCGGGCCTATTGGCGCGGCCCGTGTTGGTTATACCGATGACCAGGGTTACGTGTTGAACCCGACTTATACCCAGTTGAAGTCATCACGCCTCAACATGGTTGTTGCCGGCACCAAAGACGCCGTACTGATGGTGGAGTCCGAAGCAGACGAGTTGTCTGAAGACCAGATGTTGGGCGCTGTGCTGTATGCTCACGAAGAGTACCAGAGTGCCGTTGCCGCCATTGAAGCCTTCGCGGCTGAAAACGGCAAACCCAAGTGGGAGTTCACGCCAGCGGCTGAGAAGACTGATCTGATCGAACAGATCAGCAGCCAGTACGGTAACCGTATTGCCGATGCCTATCAGGTGTCGGACAAGATGGAACGCTACGGCGTGCTGTCAGCCCTGCGCCAGGAAATCATTGAAGCACTGGCCGGCGACGCCGAAAGCCAGCCTTCAGCTGACGACATCAAGGGTGTTTTCGCGAAGATTGAGAAAAAAATGGTTCGTACCCGCATTGTTAAGGGTGAGCCGCGTATCGATGGCCGTGACAACAAGACCGTCCGTCCGATCGAAGTAGAAGTCGGCGTACTGCCAAGTGCTCACGGTTCCGCCTTGTTTACCCGTGGTGAAACCCAGGCGCTGGTGGCGGTCACGCTGGGCACCCTGCGTGATGGTAAGATGGAAGACATGTTGCACGGCACCATGACCGACAATTTCATGTTCCACTACAACTTCCCTCCGTTCAGCGTGGGTGAGGCTGGCCGGGTTGGTGGCCTGGGCCGTCGTGAGATTGGTCACGGTCGTTTGGCCAAGCGTGGCATCCTGTCGCTGGTACCGAACGAAGAAACCTTTCCGTACGCCATGCGCGTTGTGTCGGAAATCACCGAGTCTAACGGGTCGTCTTCGATGGCCTCAGTCTGTGGTGCTTCTCTAGCAATGATGGACGCTGGTGTGCCGATCAAGCGGCCGGTGGCTGGTATTGCCATGGGCCTGGTTAAAGAAGGCGAAGAGTTTGCCGTTCTGACCGACATTCTGGGTGACGAAGACCACCTCGGCGACATGGACTTCAAAGTAGCCGGTACCGATGTTGGTGTTACCGCATTGCAGATGGACATCAAAATCCAGGGCATCACCGAGCAGATCATGGAAATAGCGCTGGAGCAGGCTCACGCGGCCCGTAACCACATTTTGGGTGAAATGGCTCATGTGATCGCAAGCTCGCGTACTGAGCTGTCCGATAACGCGCCGACCATGGACACTATGAAAGTCGATACCGACAAGATCCGTGATGTCATCGGTAAGGGCGGTGCCACCATTCGCTCCATCGTCGAAGAGACCGGTGCCCAGGTCGACATTCAGGACGACGGTACCGTGCGTCTCTACGCACCGACCAAAGAGTCCGCACTGGCTGCCCGCAACAAGATCCTGTCGATCGTGACCGAGCCGGAACCCGGTTCTGTGTATCAGGGCAAAGTCGTGCGTATCGCTGATTTCGGTGCGTTCGTACAGTTCCTGCCGGGTAAGGATGGTCTGGTGCACATCTCTCAGATCGCCGATCGTCGCATTGCCAAGGTGACCGATGAGATCAACGAAGGTGATACCGTCATCGTTAAGATTCTCGATGTCGATAACCGTGGCCGGGTCAAACTGTCGATGCGTGAAGTGACCGCTGAAGAGAAAGCCGGTTTCGATAATGCAGAGGCCGCGGTCGTCGAAGAGTAAACATCGGCTGATCCGACTCTGATGCAAAGCCCCGACTGGTTCGGGGCTTTTTTTCGCCCGAAAACTCTGCACCGGTTCTTACTCAGTGGTCGATACGGCCCGGTGTAAAGGCATTTCTGGCAGTTGCGCACTGGCTCATCCAGTGGTTGAATGTCGTCACTATGAATCCAGCAGTGAATCCAGACATGGATGCGTCCCGCTTTTGGGTGCGCCACCCCGATTCGACACAGGCTGCAGTGCATCTGGCGCTGCAATGGCTTGCTTTTGTCTATCCCACCAGTGAAATGCACCTGCAGGCGACGTTGCGCGAAGCGCTGCCCTACAGCGATAACGAGCTGAGCCAGCGCTGGCGACTCTTTCTTGAAGAGAAGGACATTGACGAGCATGTCGAGGCATTGCAATGGTTGTCATCGACGTTGTCGAAAGAGCCACTGCCGTTTCTGATCGAAAGTTGCTGGCGCTTGCTGTTGGTCAACCACGACCTGCCCAGTCATGTGCCACTGGCACTGCGGTTACTTGGCAGAGTTCTGAAAGTACCGGAATTTCACATACTGGATATCGGCAAGAAGGTGCAGCGAGAAACCGAGCAACTGCCCACAGACACACCGGATTCACCTTTACTGCCTGAAGATCCTCGCTATTTGGACCGGGTAGAATGGCGTTTGTATGGTATGAGCGACCCCATCCGCCGTACCAGCTATGCTGAGAAAAATCGGCCCGGAGGGAGCTTGCGACTATTAGGTGCATTTATGGCGGGCTTGACGATGGGTGTCGGGAGTCTTGCTTTTCTGGTGTGGGGGCCGCCGCAGCTCGGTCGTGAACCGGTTCCGAGAATGTCTCACCAGAACGCCGCTGCCGCTGCAACAGGTTCAATTTCAGGTATTGCGGCCGAGCCAGCTGGGGAGCCGACTGACAGCGCCGGGGCAGAGGCGGCGCTGAATACCTTTGATCAGTCGACTCTGCCAGAGGCCGACCGGGAACAGGCCAGTGCCCTGGCTGCGCCTTCAGACGCCGATCAGACAGGAAACGACATGGCAGGTGACCCAGAGGCCGCACAGGTAGCCCCGTTACCGCAAGAACCGACATCTGAGGCGGATACCGTTGCCACCACACCGGCGACCGATGTGCCTGACGTGCTAATGCGCATTACCGCGTCGATCCTGAATGTGCGTGAAGCACCGTCTACAAATGCAGACATTATCATCAAGCTGGGAGAAGGTGCCCGGGTTTGGATGGAACCCGAAGATGCCGAAGGCAACTGGAACCGAATTCGGGTTGAAGGCCGCGTCGGTTACGCCAGCAGTAACTTTATGGAGCCGGTTAACTGAGCATGACCTAGTGCACTGTAACAGACTAAATGTCCTCACCAGCGAGTCGTCAGGCGGCCAGA
>NZ_JBBECH010000036.1:0-27290 GCF_040881935.1 Saccharospirillum sp.
GTTAGACCGCATCCATGCGGTCTAACGGCCCCCAGTAGACGCACCCAACACTCCGGCCAGCACCAGAAAGTAAAGAACCACCTACACTACTTGCCCTGCGAATTTCTAACTCATGACACTGGCTATGGGCTAAATAATCTCAAAGTACCGCTGCAGTTCCCAATCGGTAATGGCCTTTCTGAATTCGCGCTCTTCCCATTCCCGAGTAGCCGCGTAATGATCAACAAAGGCATCGCCGAAAAGTTCGCGTGCGGCTTTTGAAGCACGCAAGCGACCGGCAGCATCCATTAGAGTTGCGGGAAGTGTTCGTTCCGGCGAGAACTCAACATCATAGGCGGTACCCGCAATCGGCGCGTCCGGCTCTATTTGATTTTCGATTCCCCATAGTCCCGACGCCAAAGCGGCAGCCAACGCAATGTAAGGGTTAATGTCAGCGGCTGAAATACGGTATTCAACCCGCTGCGACTTTGGGGAACCGGGAATGGCGCGCAAGGCACAGGTGCGGTTTTCAACGCCCCAGCTTGCCGCCGTGGGTGCCCAGGCACCGGGAATTAACCGGGTGTAACTGTTGACGGTACAGGCAATCATCGCCAGGAACTCGGGCATCAGTGCCTGCTGCCCGCCGATGAAATGGCGCATGGTTTCGGACATCCGGTGTTCGCCGCCAGCTTCGTCGTAGAACGCCGACGTGCCGTCTTTTTTATGCAGCGACAGATGCATATGGCCGCTTTGGCCAGGGTACTCTCTGGACCACTTGGCCATAAAGGTTGCCATCATGCCATTCCGCTGGGCATAAACTTTAGTGAAGGTTTTGAACAGGGCTGCTTTGTCGGCTGCATTCAGCGCGGAGTCGACCGCCAGCGCCGCTTCCAGTACACCGGGGCCAGTCTCGGTGTGAAAGCCTTCCACCGGCATGTCCAGGGCGTTGCAGTAGCCCATAAAGTCGTTGTAGAACTCGGCCATGACTGAACTGCGCAACACCGAGTACCCGAAATACCCCGGGGTGATGCTGGCCATCTTCTGATAGTGTTTTTCGCGCACTGATTTGGGGGTTTCTTCAAACAGGAAGAACTCAAATTCGCAAGCAGCCCATGCTTTGAACCCCAGGCCGTCGGCGCGATCCAGCACGCGGCGCAACAAACCACGCGGGCAGATGGTCTCGGCCAGGCCGGTAAATTCGCACAGGAAAAACAGGGTATTGCCTTCGGCTGGGATCTCCCGGCAACTGTCTGGAATGATGCGCACCCAGGCATCCGGATAGGCGGTGTGCCAACCGGTGTAATCGACGTTGTCGTACAGTTGATCGTTACTGTCCCAGCCCAGCACGACATCGCAGAAACCGAAGCCCTGTTCCAGTGCCGACAGAAACTTGCTACGACTCATGTACTTGCCACGCAGCACGCCGTCGATGTCGAATACCCCGACTTTTACCTGGCTGGCATTGCGCTCCTCGATAATCGCTTTAACGTCTTCTCGGGTTTTTACGGCTCTGGGCTGCATTAGGTACTCTCCTGTCAGCATGACCGGCGCCAGTGCGCCCTTTATTATTGTCGTCCGAGCAAGGGGCCCGCTGACCCGGCAAGAGCCCGGAATTGCGAGCCATTATGATTATATTTTGTACATTAATGTACAGCTTTGCTATACATTAGTCCATTACGTACAATTCTGTACATCACCAAATAACAAAATAATCAGCGTCTAAACAGCGTCTTCAGGATCACCATGAGCGAACTGCAGCACAACAGGTCAAACGGCGATCTGCCAGCCGGGCTCACTGTCGCCGAGCTGATCCATCGCAAACTGGACAGCCTGACACCCTCAGAACGAAAGGTAGCGCGTTTATTGCTCACCAACTACCCGGTATTGGGCCTGGACTCATTGGCCCGCTTCGCGGAAAAAGCCGAGGTCAGCCACCCCACCATCTTGCGCTTTGTCAGCAAACTCGGCATTTCAGGCTACCCCCGGTTCCAGGAACAGCTGCGCGATGAACTGAACGCCAGACTTAAATCACCCCTGGCCAAAAGCCAGCCTGAAATCAGAGCCACGCCTGGCAAGCGAGACTTTCAGGAACGATACACCGAGGCCGTTTGCCAGAACATTCGTCATTCGATGGACTCGATTCCTGCCGCTGAGTTCGACAGCATTCTGGCGCTGCTGGGCGACACCACCCAGTCTGTTTTCCTGCTGGGCGGACGCTTCACCGATTCGATCGCAACCCACACCTACATGCACTTGCGCGCGTTGCGAGCGAAAGTCAGCCACGTCACCGGCTTGCCGGTCTCCTGGTCTGAATACCTGTTGGATATGGATAAAACCTGCGTGTTGCTGGTGTTCGATATTCGCCGGTATCAGCAGGAAGTCGTTGTCTTCGCTGAAGAGGCGCAGCGCCGGGGCGCTCAGGTCGTACTGGTGACCGACCAGTGGTTATCACCGATTTCCCGCTTTGCCCAGCACGTGCTGGTCGCCCATGTTGAAGCGCCGTCCAACTGGGATTCGCTCACCGCGATCAACGTGATGATGGAAACCTTTATCGCTGCGCTGAGCAATCGATCCTGGGGGCAACTGGAAGATCGAATCGGCGACCTCGAATACATACGCTCGCTGTTTAAGAGTGACGACACCGACCGTTCGTAGTGGTCCAACTATTAAGAGGACACACCATGCGCCCAGCACAACCACTATCGTTCAAGCTTGGCATTTTACAGTGCGACCAGGTCGCGCCTGATCTCGCGGAACGCCATGGCGACTACCCGCAGATGTTTCGCAAGCTGTTTGAGTCGGTTCTGCCCGGCCTGGACTACGCCGCCTACGACCTGACCGCGCTGCAATTTCCAGAGACCCTGGACGAATGCGATGCCTGGCTGTTTACCGGCAGTAAATACAGTGTGCTCGACGACGAACCCTGGATTCACCGGGCACGTGATTTGGCTTTTGCATTGCATCAGGCACAGCGTCCGCTGATCGGCATTTGTTTTGGTCACCAGCTCATTGCCACCGCACTGGGTGGTGAAGTCACCAAATCCGACAAAGGCTGGGGCGTGGGCAACCACAGTGCGAAAATGCTGCAATGCCCGGACTGGATAACGTCGGGCTGTGACACCTTCCGGCTTCTGGTCAGCCATCAGGATCAGGTCACGGCCCTACCCGACGGCGCGCAGCGACTCGCGGGCCACGATTTTTGCCCGAACGATGTCGTGCAAATTGGCGCAACCACCCTGACGTTCCAGGGCCATCCGGAATTCAGCAAAGATTACTCGCGTGATTTGCTGAACAAGCGCCAGACCATCCTGGGGCCTCAGCTCTACCAGTCTGGTCTGCAATCACTGGAACAACCACTGGACGATCAACTCGTCGCCCAATGGATTCTGACGTTTTTACAGCAAGCCATTAGTTCCAAACGGATCGGTCAGAATCAAAGCGAAGGGTCAAGCAGCACCCACCCGAGTGGGAAAACATAAACAAACTTCTTGAACTCCCTTACTAGCTCACGTTTCGGAGTTCGGGTCGGTTTAGTGGCCATGGCCCGCGTTGGCTACCGGTGGTGCCTCTGCGGGGTCGGCGTGAATCCGTCCATGGAGCCTAGACCGAAACATCCATGTTTCGGACTACCCCGCAGAGGCACCACCGCCAGCCAACGCTCACATTGTGAGAACTCCGAAACTTAAGCTCAAGTCTGGTTATCAAAACCGCCCGGGTCGAAACGCATCGAGCTCGACGGCCGGTTGCTCACCGTCGACCAACTGCCCGACAATGTTTGCGCTGCCTGCCGACAGGGTCCAGCCAAAGGTACCGTGTGCGGTATTGATGAACAGGTTGTCGGCGGGGCCTTTGCCGATGGCCGGTGGGCCGTCGGGTGTCATCGGCCGAAACCCGGCCCAGGCTTCGGCGGTATCCAGATCCGCGGCGCCAGGAAAACGCAGATCAATCGCTCGTTTCAATGTGGCCAGGCGGCGGGCGGGAATGTCGCGGTTGAAGTCTGCCAGTTCAACAAAACCGGTCACCCGTAATCGATCATTAAGTCGCGTTGCTACGACCTTGAACTGATCATCAATCACCGACGATTGTGGTGCTTTTTCTGGGTTGATTAGCGCGGCAGTCAGCGAATACCCCTTAACCGGGTACAGTGAAAGCTTCAGCCCAAACTGCCGCCCAAGGTCTGATGACGCCACGCCAGCGCAAAGCACAAACGCATCGGCTTCCAGTTGTTCCACCGCCCCGGGTTCGTTGGCACGAGTCAGCGTCAGTGCCACTGGTTTACCGGCATCGGTGATAACTTCGGCTACAGATTGACCGTAGTGGAAAGTCACGCCCTGTTCGGCACAGAGCTCAGCCAGCGCCTGAGTGAACTGATGGCAGTCTCCGGTGCCGTCATTGGCCAAATGCAATGCACCCAAAATCGGCGGGTTGCGCGCCAGCCCCGGTTCGACTGAATAGACTTCATCGGGTTCCAGCATCTGATGCTCGATGCCCAGGCGCTGTAACAAAGCAGCGTTTTCACGCAACCCTTGCTGGCTTTTCGCGTTGCTGGCCAGCTCCATCAGCCCCCGGTGCCCCCCGGAAAAGTCGAAGGGGTGCTGTTGTTCCAGTTCAATAAAGCATTGGCGGCTATAGGCGGCCAGTTTCAGCATGGCTACCTTGTTGGCTTCGAACAACCCGGGCTTGCGGGCAAAACGCCAGGTATCCCAGAGAAAACGCAGGGTAGACAGTGACGGGGGTTGTTTCATTTTCAGCGGGCCATCGGCCGACAGCAGCCAGGGCAAGGCTTTACCGATCATCGCCGGGGAGGCCCAGGGGTAAACGTAGCCATAGCTGCGCTGGCCGGCGTTGGCCTTGCTGGTTTCCATTCCCGCCGCTGACTGGGGTTCGATTACACTGACGGTGTGACCGCGTTGCTGCAGTACCCAGGCCGTGGTTACGCCGACTACACCGGCCCCAATAACTGCTATATGCATGTTTCAGGCTCCTGCGTACTGCTGCCAGACTTCGATGGCGGCGGCTAAATCCTCCAGGGACGCGCCGACCGATTTAAACACGGTAATGTCGTCACTGTGCTCGCGGCCTGGTTTGTCACCGCGCAACACCTCAGCCAACTCGGCGCAGACATCCGCGAAGGTAAAATCGCTTTCGTCCATTGCCTGCAGTAAATCACCAGCCTCGCCGCGGGCGCCAGCGTAGGTATCGACAAAGACCTTGCCGCGCGTCATCGCCACACTGTCGGTTTCGCGCATGCTGGGCCGAAACGCCCCGACCAGATCGAGGTGCGCACCAGGCTTGAGCCAGTCGCCTTTTACCAGCGGTTCAGTCGACAGCGTTGCGCAGCTGATGATATCGGCCTTGCTCACACTGTCGGCCAAATCGGTAACAACACTGGTATCAAATCGATCCTGATACTGCTTTGCCAGGGCCTCAGCTTTGCCCCGATTGCGCCCCCAGACCTGCACCGTTCGAATCGGCCGTACACTGGCGTGAGCCTCAATCAGCATGGGCGCCAGCTTACCGGTACCGAGCACGACCAGGGTTGCCGAATCAGGATGCGCCAATTCCCGTGCGGCCAGGGCCGAGGCGGCGGCGGTGCGACGCCGGGTCAGTTCACTGCCATCGATGCAGGCCAGTGGCTGGCCGTTGTCACCGTTGCTGAGCAGATATACGCCAGCGATGGCGGGCAGACCAGCGGCGGCATTTTGCGGGTACACATTCACCATTTTCACGCCCACGTAGCCATCCATCTGCCAGGCTGGCATCAGCAACATGGTCGCTTCACCGTCTTTGCGATGCATGACGTGATGATGCCGCGGTGGTGCCTCGACGCCATCAACAAAGGCGCTCGAAATACGCTCGATCAGTGCTGGCCAGGCCAACAGGCCGGCTACCTGTTCGCTGCTAATAACCTCCATTTCAGGACTCCCTCTGTGCGGTGAACGCTTTTTTGTAAGGTTTTTCATCATACGAGGCTCACCCCTGGTTGCAAGCGTCAGGTAATTGACGGGTTTAGCCGATTCTCCTTGAAAATAACGCCCTTACTGGCTTGCAGCGTGGGTACTGTGTCTATACTCCGAAATATATATCACTGTTCGGAGTTTGCTATCGTGATGGCGCAACTGGAATACGAGTTACCGCTAGTGCTTAAACGCGCTTTCCGGGAACTGGGCACCGTGGTCCGGGTCACTGGCGACGAGCTGATTTTTGATCTCGGCATCCACACCGGCGTCGAAGTCGGCGATCTGTACCGGGTGTTCCGGCGTGGAAAGGAGATCCACGATGCGCGGGGTGACCGTTATGGTTACGTCGATGACCAGAGCGACAGTGTCCGGCTTTCACTGGAAAGCGGCTATTTGCTGGGCGCGATTGAAGAAAAGGAAGGTGTAAACATCAGTCTAAGTGTTAAGCTGGGACTGGATGCATTGTTCTGACCATGCCGATGACAAATCAAGGACAGCGGGCCACGACAAGGAACTGTTACACCAAGCCCCGTCCCGGTACCCGGCTTGCGATATGGTTTAGGTGGCTAACAATACCCGTTTTGCAACGGTGTCGTACTTTCGACCAGCCGGGAATCATCGCGTTTGGCCTTTTGGCTGTTATTCTGGCCAGTACCCCCGTCTATGCCGATAACCATGTTCAATTGTCTCAGGTGAATGGCAGCGCTACGCTGAATGCCCTGAACGGCGGGCTGTTGCCGCTGGCAACCGTGCCCAGCCTGGATGCCCTGCCACAGACCTTCGACAGCATCCCCAATTTTGGCTACGTCCGCGATGACCAGAAAGCCTGGCTGGCGTTAAGTGTCCTTAACGACACGGATCAGGCGGAGTGGTTTCTGTCGATCAACGCCGAAGCGGCTGACTACGTGGATGTGTATTCAGTACCAGCCGGGCAACCTCTGGCGCTCGACGCGCCGGTCTTCATCGCCGGTGACCGCCGCCCAAGCCACCTGCGTCGCTATTCGTTTCCGGGGTACCTGATTCCGCTGCGCATCGCACCCGGTGAATCGAGGGAGATCTACATCGCCGCTTACGGCCGCAGCACCCTGGCACTCGACGTCAGCCTGAACGATGAACTAAGCCAGCTGAACGCCTCTATCTGGGAAATGATGCTCGATGTGCTGCTGATCACACTCAGCAGTGCCATGTTGTTGTTCAACCTGGTGATGTGGCAGGTCGACCGGGACCGTTTCCGGTTCAGTTATCTGGTCTATTTAAGCGGCATCATCCTGTTTTCGGTGTACAACTCGGGCCTCGGTTACCTCTACCTCTGGCCCAACTCCACCTTCTTTCAGCAAAACGCGGCATTTTTCGGGCTGGCGATGTTTTTCTGGGGTGGCTACAGCTTTTGCCAGCATTTTTTACGCACCCGAATCCACTACCCTCGTCTGCATCGTGTTCTCAGTGGCTTGCGCTGGCTGGGCATCGCGTCCATCCCTTTTGGTTTGCTGGACCTCATCAGCCATGCGGTCACCATCGTCACCCTGGCCAATCTGATCTTCTTTGTCACCGTCATTTATCTCGGCATCAGCGCCACCTACAAGGGCCTGAATTCAGCCCCGCTGTTTCTGGTCAGTTGGTCCGGCATGGCGATCTGCTCGGTCATGTACAACCTTTATGTGCAAGGTATGTTGCCATCCAATTTCTTTGTACAGCGTGCCCTGTTATTTGGTGTGGCTTATGAATCTTTACTGATGTCAGTGGCCCAGGCGAATTATCTGCGCAACGATCATCGCCTGCGCGAACAGCGGGAAGCCGAAGCAAAAGAAGAAGCCTTGCAGACCCTGGCCCGGCTTGATCAGGCGCTACAGGATGCGCGCGATGCCAATCGCAGCAAGGATGAATTCTTACGCCTGGTCAGCCATGAACTGCGCACCCCCATCACGCACGCCCTGGGCGCACTGGAAGAACTGGCCAGCAGCTCACTGACGGCCCGGCAACAGGAATTACTGTACCTACTGCACAATGCAACCCACACCACGCATCACCAGGTTGAAAGTCTGCTCTCCTACGCCGAACTGTTGGCCTACCCGGTGGTCAGTCGCCCGGCAACGGTCAACGTGTGCGCCCGGCTCAATGATTGCAAAAACCAGCTGTCGGCGTCTTTTTCGACCCACGGTCGTGTCTGCACCCTGATAGGAGCCGACACCCTGCCTGGGGCGCTGGTGCTGGACTGGCACAACACCAAGCACATTCTGGATCACTTGCTGGACAACGCCCTAAAGCACAGTCAAACCGGCGACATTGAGATGAAGGCGCACTTTGATGATGCCGCGCAACGGTTGAACCTGACACTGCGTCAGCCCAACCCCATTGATACCATTCATACGCTGCCTGTGGCCGACCTGGCCAGCCCGGATAGCCGCTCGGAAAAACCGCCACTAACGGGCCCGACACTCAATCTTTATTTAAGCCAGGCCTTCGCTGACATTCTGGGCGCCGAGCTGACCCGGGAACAGCACGCCGACCACACCCTGACCCGGCTGAGCCTGCCCTGCACCAGCGCACCGGAGCAGGCACCGAATCCCGCCGGTACTGAGACTACACCGCTGGCCGGCCGCCGCGTACTGATCGTTGAGGACAACCTGCTCAACCTGAAGTTGCTGACGGCCATTCTGGAGCGGGAACGGTGTAACCTGGACGTTGCCTACGATGGTGTGGGTGCGGTTGAGCAGGCTGCATCAGCCCGCTACGACTTCATTCTGATGGACTGTCAGATGCCGAAGATGGATGGCTTTGAAGCCACCCGGCAGATTCGTAACAGCAACGGCCCCAATGCCGACACTCCCATTCTGGCGATCACCGCCAACACCATGGAGCGCGACCGCGACGAAGCCTTCGCTGCCGGCATGGACGATCTGATCCCCAAACCCTTCTCCCGGCCGATGCTGGTCGAGCGCCTTCTCTACTGGCAACAGGGTCGCCCAACCTGACTGCCGGCTGAACCCGGACCACCCTCTTTACACGCGGTGACTGGCCCGGACGGGCATCACCGGGTAAGGTTGCTATACAGAGTTTTGACAGACCGATGACGATGCACACCAAACCGATGTCCCCAGCCAATACCGCGCTCCCGCCGTGCCACAGGCATAACCTGCTGCTGATCGCCACCGCCAGCCTTTTTCTAGCCGGGTGTGCCGGTTATCAGAGCTATGAAGCTGGCTCTGCCCCCAGAATCGCCGTTACCGGTCAGACTGCTTCAACGCCCTCTTCTGCCCCAGCCAACGAGTCTTCCGTTGTTCGCCAGTTGCAGCAGGTCTACCAGCGTTACCAAGGTACACCCTATCGCTATGGCGGGACGACGCAGGCCGGTTTCGACTGCTCGGGGTTTATCGTCACAGCATATCGGGAAGGGCTGAATCGCACTTTACCCCGCACCACCGAGATGATGCTCAGCCAGGGGCAGTTTGTACGGCGGGATCAATTGCGTGAGGGCGATATCGTTTTCTTCCGCATCGGCGGCAAGGACCAGCATGCAGGCATTTATTTGGGTGATAACCGGTTTATTCATTCGGCCACCTCGGTCGGGGTTACCGAGTCATCGCTCGGCAACGCCTACTGGCAGCAACGGTATTCGCAGGCGAGACGTTTTCTTTAGTGACTCGAGTTTCAGAGTTCGCCACCAACTGAGTGCCAGGTGCCGGGTGTGCCTATCCGGGGTAGTCCGCAACATGGATGTTGCGGTCTAGGCCCCATGGACGGGTTTACGCCGACCCCGGATAGGCACACCCGGTGCCTGGCACGGACTTCTGGCAACACAACTAAGCCGAACTCCAAAACTCAAGTAGCTACCTCAGCGGTGGCGCGTACAGCAAGCCGCCCCTGTTCCATAATTGATTCAAGCCGCGCTCGAACCCGAGCGGCGAATTAACCCCGACATTTCGTTCAAACACTTCACCATAATTGCCCACCTGACGGATTATTTGGTACGCCCAGCCGGCTGAAATACCCATGGCACGCCCAGTGTCGGCATTAACACCGAGCATGCGCTGAATTACCGGCTTGGGGGATTCACGCATCGCGTCGACGTTGCTCTGGCTGACGCCGTACTCTTCGGCGTTGACCATGGCATACACCGTCCACTTGACGATGTTGTACCACTGCATATCATCCTGACGCACCGCAGGGCCCAGAGGCTCCTTGGAAATAACGTCGGGCAGAATGAGGGCTGAATCCGGGCTTCTCAGCCGGGTTCGCTGGGCATACAGCTGGGACACATCGGAGGTTAAGACGCTGCACCGACCCGCTTCAAAACCACGCATGGTCTGATCAGAGGTGGCAAATACCACCGGCTGATAGTTCATACCCGTTTCCCGAAAATAGTCGGCGACATTCAGCTCACTGGTGGTGCCACCCTGAATGCAAATGGCCGCGCCATCGAGATCCGACAGCCCGGTGATCCCCGAAGATTGGCTGACCATAAAGCCCTGTCCATCGTAGAACACGATGCCCGCGAAGATCATACCCAGGGTCGTGTCCCGGGCGTGGGTCCAGGTGGTGTTGCGCGACAGCATGTCTACCTCGCCCGAGCTAAGCGCATTGAACCGGTCGCTAGGGGGCAGTGGTGTGTAGCGTACTTTTCCGGCGTCTCCGAGTACGGCCGCTGCGACGGCCCGGCATATGTCGACATCCAGACCGCTCCAGCGGCCTTCGGCATCGGGGTTCGAGAAGCCGGGAATGCCAGTCGAGACGCCGCAGTCGAGGTAGTTTTTGCTGCGCACTTCGCTGAGTGTTGAGGCCTGCGATGCAGCGGCCAACAGCATCAACCCGGCCAATGCCCCCATAAAACGACGCCCTGCGGGCACTACGACACTGCTCTGCATGCTTAACCCCAAAATAACGGCCTGGCTGGTTAGCCGGGAATAGTCACCGGAACAGACTCACTGTAGCAGCCTGAACGCCGCTTATCATTTACTGGCTGACCGATCCGGTCAAGGCTGGCAAATCAAGACCGAGATCGGGGCTGCGCATATTGCCAGACCAGTTCATGCCGAGACTCGCCGGCCATTCACCGCTGCGCAAAGCTTCCAGCAGGGAAATACCGAGGCCGCCAAAACCGAGCGATACCTCTGTGGTCTGGCGCTGGGTCACGCCCGCGCCGATGTCCATTCCGGAGAGCGACAGCCGGGACAGGCTACGCCCGTCGGCTTCGATACCGACGTCAAAAGGCCCGGTCGCCAGATCGAAGCGGTTCGGGTTGGTGACCACCAGGTCCAGTGCCAGGGTCAGGCTGGTAAAGCCGATGTTTTCCACGCGCCAGTCTGCGAGCGTTACTTGCGGGGATTTTGGCACCGGCACGGTAAAGTCGTGCGACCAGTCGAGCTGGCGTGGGCCCAGCACCGGCACCGACAATGTCGGTTGCAGTTTCAGTTCAAGGTTGGCTTCGCCAGCGGCATAGGCATCGCGCGCGCGTTGCAACAAGCCTGCGGCGGTGACGGTCCAGTCGAATTCGAGTGTGGTTGAGGAGCGCGCAGCCAGGCCATTGAGTGTGGGTGTACCCAGGTCGATCCAGGGTTCACCATCGAGCCAGAGCTGGGCAGCGAATTCGGTGATAGGCAAGCGATAGGCATTGGGGTTGCTCAGCGTTACCCGGCTGGAGCCGTTAACGCCGGTCCAGGTGATGCCGGTCAGTCGGGTGGATTGGTGCTCGAAGTCGGGCTGACGATAGGCACTGTCCACCCCAAAACCGGCGCAGCCGCTGAGTATGAACACGGTGGCGATCAGGCCACCCAGACTTATCCATTGCTGACGCATAGTGTCGTTTCCATTAAATGGGGAAAGCCCCACTCTACTGGATCTAACCCGGTAGGTCGCGCCTCAGGTCAGCAATTTTCAATAACCCGCAGAACTTCCAAGCAGGCGCATAACGTATGGTAATCACACTTTGCACCGGCGGCGCTCTTCTCGCTGGAAACGTTGCGGTTGTCCCGATACAGCACCCGGAACCAGGCGCCGTAGTCGTGATCGACAAAGTGATCCCAGCTGTATTGCCAGAGTTGCTGGTAGCAGTCCCGGTAATGCTCGTCTTCTGTTGCCTGTAATAGCAGAGCAGCGGCGGCAAAACTTTCAGCTTGCACCCAGAAATATTTGTCGTCATCGCACCACTTTCCTTGCGGGTCGAAGCCGTAAACCAGGCCGCCGTGTTCGGCATCCCAACTGGTTGTCCAGGCGCGGTCAAATAAGCTTTTTGCGCGTTCGATGTAACGGGGTTGCGGGTCGTGGCGATGGAGCATCAGCAGTAACTTGGTCCACTCGGTCTGGTGACCGGGTTGAAAACCCCAGGGCCGGTAGAGGTTTTTCGGATCGTCTTTATTGTAGTCCCAATCAATGCTGAAGTCGGGTGTGTAGTGCTCCCAGACCAGGCCGTCGGTCAGATCAGCCTGGCGGAAGGCGATGTTGTTGGCGAGGGTTTTGGCGCGTTCAAGAAAACGCGAGTCCTGGCTGGCTTCATAGGCGGCGATCATGGCTTCGCACAAATGCATGTTCGAGTTTTGGCCACGGTAGTCACTGAGCACACCGTCGGCGCTGAGTTCGTCGGCGTACAGACCCTGGTCGGCTTGCCAGAAGCGTTGCTCCAGTAAGTCGTAGGTGCGGTGCAGTGGGTCGGCATTGTGGATAACACCGGCTTTCAAGCAGGCAGAGTAGGCAAGCAACACGAACGCATAGCCGTAGGCTTGTTGGGTGAGGTCTTCGGGTTCGTGGTCGCGCAGGGTCCAGGCGTACAGGCCCTCTTCTTCGCGCCAGTGCACCTGTTCGACGTAGTCGAGCCCGCGTCGGGCACGAAGGCGGTACTCTTCGAGGTCGAAATGCAGACCAGCCAGAGCGTAGTTCACCACTAGGCGGGTGCTACTGACCAGTTGGCGAAAGCCGGGGTCGAAAACATCGCCGTTGTCATAGTAATTATGAAAAAAACCACCGCTCGGGTCGTCCACTCTGGGGTCATAAAACGCCAGAATAGACTGGCAATGCTGGTTCAGAAAATCACGATCGTAAAAGTTCACTGAGCGGTCCTCTTTTTGGGTTGTCTTAACTCAAGTTCCACAGGTTAATTTGGCTACATCGCCTAGAGCCCTATCGGACTTGAAAAAACCGCCATCCAGCCCCTCATTCTTAATGGCGACGTACCTTAACGGGCATTGCACAACGAGTGGGTTGTGTGGTGATTTCCATGCGACATGGCGCCACTACATCTCCTGAGCGGACCTGATTAAACCCGGCGATGGAGCAGTACCTCGCCGGCCATCAACCGCTGAATGTTATCGGCTGCACCCTGCATAATGCCCTCAACCGACCGGTCACTTAACCCGGAGACATGCGGCGACGTCAGCACATTCAACGCAAAAATCGGGTCATTCGGATCGGGCGGTTCCTGCCAGAACACATCCAGTGCCGCACCAGCCAAATGGCCGTCGACGAGGGCAGTCTGCAACGCCTCGCGTTCGACCAGACCGCCGCGTCCGACATTGATCAGATAGCTGCCGGGTTTCATTTGGCGAAACCGCCCGGCATTAAACAGATGATGCGTCTGGTCCGTATCTGGCAGCGTCAGCAGCACCAGGTCGGACTGTTCCAGCAGGTGCGGCAACTCGGCCAGGCTACCCAACCAGTCCAGCCCAAATTCCGACGTCAGAACGGCAGCCGGTTCACGCTTGATCGCCATCTGTCGTACCCCAAAACCGGACAACCGACGACTGACCGCCTGCCCGATGGCGCCAAACCCAACAATGCCTACCGTCGCGCCCATCAAGCTGCGACCAACCGGCACACCTAACTGTTTTTTCTGGCGCTGTTCCGCGTGTTCAGCGGTACGACGCATCAACGCCAGCATAAAATAGATGACCATCTCAGCCACTGAATCGGCATTGCCTGACACATCGGTCGGCACATTGGCCACCGCTATACCTTTCGCTTTAGCCGCATCCAAATCCACCCCTTCCAGGCCGGCGCCGATCTGCTGAATCAATTGCAACCGATCCGCTGTTTGCAACAGATCCGCATCAATACGACTCATGGTGGGAATCACCACATCGTACCCGGTGAGGCTGCTGGGGTTGAGACCCCTGGCGGTAAAAGTGACATCGGGCAAACAGGTGCGAAAACGATGCAGAATCCCGCCCCAGGCATCTTCCGGGGCTGCAAATAGAACCTTCATTGGAAACCCTGAATGTAAGTGTTCAAATAGGCTAACGTATTTCCAACTGAATGGCTTGCTGCACGTCCCCCAATGCTCGACGCTTAACGCCAGTCACCAAACCCATACTCTACGTAAACACCGGGTTCATCCGGCAATGCACGCCGGGTATGGCGACCGTAGACCTATTAGCGTCCATCGCGGTAACCGCCTCCTCCGATAAACCGCGCAGTAGTTTAATCATCGTATGAATTTCTTCAGTCGATTGTTGCGAACGGTTGGTCAGTACATCCTTAGGCGGCCACCCCCTGTGGCGTTCCGCGCAGAGTCAACAGCGACAAACCCGCTGCCACCACTGAGCACAGTGCGATGGCCGCCGTCAGCATCAGCGGGGTACCGTCGAACACCACACTGACTACCGCAATGGCTAATGCGCCCAGCATCATTTGCAGGGTGCCGCCCAGGGCCGCTGCCGTACCGGCAATCGGACCGTGGTCTTCCAGTGACAGCACCATGGACGTTGGCACCACCAGACCGAGGAAGGCGTAAGTCGTAATCAGCATCGCTACCAGCAGCGGAAAGCTGTCGTTCCCCAAAACCACCAGCATAAACATCAGACAAGCCGAGGTGGCGTAACCGGCTACGGCCCATTTGACCACGGTGATCGAGCCGAAACGGGCGCCGAGGTTGGCCCCGAGCTGGCTGGTGATAAAGAAACCCAGGGCATTCAGTGCGAAGGCAAGACTGAACTGGAGCGGCGTCAGGCCATAGTAGCCGGTATACAGGAACGAGGCCGTCGCCAGAAAAGCAAAGAAGCTGGCCATGCCCATGCCACCGATTAGCGTCAGGCCCATGTATCCCGGGTCCCGGAGCAACACGCCGAAGGCTTTCAGCATGGCGTTGAAACGAAAGGGTGCGCGGTCTGCCGGGGCCAGCGTTTCCTTCAGCGCGAAGCCGGTTAGCAACAGGCCCAGCACCGTGGCGACAGCGACCGCCAGGAAGACGGCGCGCCAGCCAAACGGCACGATGATCGCGGTGCCCATCAAGGGGGCTAACATCGGTGAAATGGCGATCACCAGCATGATGGTAGACATCAGACGGGTCGCTTCGACGCCGGTATAGCGGTCACGGATGACGGCGCGTGGTATCGACATGACCGCAGCAGCGCCCACACCCTGGACAAAGCGCAAGGCGATCAGCCATTCGATGGTGGGCGCGAACGCACAACCAATCGACGCCACACCAAAGATGCCGAGGCCAAAATAGAGTGGTGGCTTGCGGCCAAACACATCGGAAGCCGGGCCGTAAAACAGCTGGCAAATGCCGAACGCAATAAAAAAAGACATCAAGGTCCACTGAGAAGCGGATACCGACGCTCTCAAGTCTTCGCTGATGGCTGGCATGGCGGGCAGGTACATATCAATGGCGAAGGGGCCAATCCAACTAAGCAGGCCGAGCACCAGAGCCATTTTAATCATGTCGGTTTTCACAGAATATTCCTTTGGAAACGGGGGGTGTTTAGACAGCCGAGAGCCGGCAATGGTAACGCTTTCTTAAGTCAGTTCCACGACAGTTCAGCGTTCTTCCTGTATTGGTCGGGCCAGCGTCCCTGAAATCGACAGGATCCCATTAATAAACATCCGGCGAAAAACTGAGCGCCCGGAAACAAAGCCGAACACCCATCACATTACAACAGTCAAAAACGGTGAGAATTGTAGAGTCGATAGCTTCCTATGTGCATGCCCTATAAGTCATGATTCGTCACGCAGTCTATTCTTTAGCTACCGCTACCGATCGCATCCGACGTTCAAGCTCACGCAGCCACTGGTGGCTGACCCACCCTGCGGCGATCAAATAAGTAATACCACCGCCAACCCACATAATCAGGCCTGCCAGTTGCTGGTCCTGAATACTGCGTGCTTCGTCATAGAGCAGGCCATCGGCGAAGGTGAGCACGGCACCGAGAAAGCCGGTGTGCATCAGGGTAAACAACACGGCGAGCAGGGCGAACGGACGGGTGTGTCGGCCGCCGAGCAACACGGCCCACCAAAAACCGATCGCCGTCACCAGAAAACTCAGATGCTCCGCCCAGTGCCACCAGGGCCGCTCGACTGCCAGCATGTAAGGCTTCGGGAGGTGCCAGAACCAGACGGCGGCCGCATGCAGATAGGCCAGGGTCAGCGGATGCTGATTGACCCGTGCCATCCGATGCCAGCGGGTGAGACGTTTCAGGCCCGCATGAAACCACTGCGGAAAAGGGCGGGACAACACCCAAAGCGGCGCAATAATGATCATCATCAGCATGTGCTGCACCATGTGGGCAGCGGTACTGCTTTTGGCCCAATCATCAAGTGGGCCCATCAACGTGACTAGCGCCACCACACAGGCAAAGTGAAATATAATAGCGCGCCCGCGCGGTGGCGCATGACGACTCTGCCCGACCAGGTAGAGCGTCCACAAGCCACCCAGCAACAGCAGATTCACAGCACCGTCCCAACGCGCCGAGCCCTCGCTGGTGATGGGGTCATGTGCCCACCCCGTCAGGGGCAGCCACCAGAGAGCAGCAAACAGGGTCATTGAAATGACCAACGTTCTCTCGGATTGATTACTCAAACGCATGGCGGCAACACAAGCAGTGGCCACAGGACGATGAACGTGGCGATAGCAGAGACGGCATACAAGCCGGCAGCGATGCGTGCAATGAACCAGGCCTGCCGCGTGTTCAAAGCGGTGGCGCTGGCGCTGCTTCCTGTGCTTCGCCAGCAGGTCTTTGCACCCCACGCCAGCCCCAGAGCGATCAGCAGCGTGATCAGACCGAGCATCAGATTAATTGGATTAAACGCTCCCACTATCGGGTCCGGCGCTGCCAGCTTGCAGGCCACAGCCTGGCTGCCGTAGACCACAACAAACCAGACACACCAGACCGTGAGCCCGATAACCAGTTGCGCCGGATGGCCAGTCGATATTCCCGGCTGCCTTGCTATCGCATTTTTTTTGGTATGTTTCATGGCGAGGGACCCCAGGCCATGGGCAGCAGCGCAAACAGCGCCAGGCTCACCCAGAATATGCCGGTGGTATAAAGCCAGAACGGCCAGACAACCTGGGGTTCATAAGGCAAGTGGGCACTCACATACCCGAGCCGGGTTCGCCAGGCCTGCAGCGCCGTGATGATCACGGCCAACACACTGTGAAACAGCAAAAACAACACCATAAAAAAGAGCACCGCATCGTGGGCACTTTCCGTAATGGCCAGTGGTGCCGTCCAGAGCACAAAGATGAGTGACAGAATATGCAGCACCCCCAGCCCGGTAGCCTGCCAGAGCCCGGCTAGAACGCCGGTATCAACCCGTCGTGCCAGTCGCCGTGCCTGCTGCCGAAAACGCAGGCTGGCCAAGGTCAGCAGAATGCCGCTGAGTGCCAGGCCCCAAATACTTAGTGGTCCGGCATCCGGTGCCGACCACTGGGGAGAGGCCGTCCACAGGTAAAACCAGCCGAACAGCAGTGAGAGGTAAAGTGTGCCATCTGCCAGCAACGTGATGATCATGCCCCAGCGCCCCGGGCCATCGGTGGTTCTGGATTCCAGAAGGCATTCACCTGGCGGTTCCTGAGTCAGTGGCGCTGCTGTGGGGTGGCCTCCATTCTCCCAACTCCAGCGGAACAAAGGCAACGCCGCCAGTACCACACACACTAACGCCAGCAGATACCAGCCCAACAACAGGCTGATACAGAGCAGCGCCAAAGTCCCGGCAGCCAGCAGCGGCAGCCAGGAGTTGGTCGGCAACTGGCAGATTTCGCTGGGTTCTCCGGTAACCGCATCGGTACCCCAGGTCTCGCGGCGGCCATGTTCAATACTGGCCAGACTGCCCTCGCCTGCCTGCAGTCGCTCACCCAGTTCGGGGTTATCCCACACTGGGTGGCGGGATTGAATGCGGGGCAAAGATACGAAATTGTAAGGTGCTGGCGGTTGCTCCAGCACCCACTCCAGGGTGTCTGCATGCCAGGGGTTGCGCGAAGCCTTGCGCCCAAAATGGTAGTGCATCAGCAGATCCAGCAGCACCAGAGCAACACCGGCCGCCATGATGAACCCGCCGACTGAAGACAACAGATTCAACCAGTCCCAGCCCAGACCCGCCTCGTAGGTGTAGATCCGGCGTGGCATGCCGAGCAGGCCAGTGAGGTGCATCAGCAGAAAGGTGATATTGAACCCGATGAAGGTCAGCCAGAAGCCCCACTGACCTATTCGCTGCGAAGGCATGCGCCCGGACACCAGCGGCAGCCAGTAATACAGGCCCGCCATCAGCGGGAAGAACATGCCGCCGACCAGCACATAATGCATGTGTGCCACCACAAAGTGCGTATCGTGCACCTGCCAGTTGAACGGCACCAGCGCCAGCATAACGCCGGTCAGGCCACCACACACGAAGATGACCAGAAAGCCCATGATCCACAGCATGGGCAGACGGAACACCACCTTGCCCATCCACAAAGTAGCCAGCCAAACGAACACCTGTATCGCCGTGGGCACCGCCACCATCATGCTGGCCACGGAGAAAAAGGCCTGAGCCAGCTGGGGAATGCCCACGGTAAACATGTGGTGCACCCAGAGCCCGAAACTGATGAAACCGGTGAGAATGATCGATAGTACAACCCATCGATAACCCACCAGCGGTCGCCCGGAAAACACCGGAATCAGCGTCGACACAATACCGGCAGCCGGTAGGAAGATGATGTAAACCTCGGGGTGTCCAAACAGCCAAAACAGGTGTTGCCACAGCAACGGGTCACCACCGGCGGTGACATCAAAGAACGGCATACCAGCGGCACGCTCCAGTTCCAGCAGAATACTGGCGAGAATCAGCGGCGGAAAACCGAACACGATCATCAGCGCCATGGCCAGAATATACCAGCAGAAGATCGGCATCTGGCTCAGTGTCATGCCGGGCGCGCGCGTACGCAGAATGGAGACAGTAAGTTCGATGCCAGCCGCCATGGCGGAGACCTCGACAAAGGTAATGCCTAGCAACCAGAAATCAGACCCGGGGCCGGGCGAAAAGGTATTGCTGCTCAGTGGCGTATACATGAACCAGCCGGAGTCCGGCGCGACGCCAAGAAACAGGCTCGACATAATGATAATGCCGCCGAACAGATAACAGTAATAGCCCAGTGAACTGATGCGCGGAAACACCAGATCGCGCGCGCCGATAAGCTTGGGAATCAGATACATGGCCAGACCTTCCAGCACCGGAATGGCGAACAGAAACATCATCACCGTGCCATGCATGGTGAAGGCCTGATTATAAAGCTCGACGCTGATCAGGTTCTGCTCGGGCAAAGCCAACTGGGTGCGCACCAGCATGGCCAGCATGCCTCCGATCAGGAAGAAAACCATTCCTGTGACCATAAAGCGCAAGCCGACGGTGCTGTGGTTCACCGCCGACAAGCTGCCCCACCCCGGCAGGTTGGCCCAGACCCGATTCAGCTCGCGAACCAATCCGGCCTGTTCTGAAGTATCGGTCATTCTGCACCCTCCTGAACCTGCTGCTGCCAGGTGAGGAAGTCGTTTGCAGAATGGGCGGTTATGGTGAATTGCATATGGGCATGGCCGATGCCACAGAACTCGGTACAGCTGCCCCGATAAACACCGGGTTCATCGGCCTGCAAACGCAGCACATTGATACGGCCGGGAATCATGTCCATCTTGCCGCCAAGGCGGGGTACCCAGAAGGAATGAATCACATCCGTGCTGCGCAGAACCACATCGACCGGGGTACCCACCGGGATGTGCACTTCATCGGTTAAGCCGATGTTCTGTTCCGGATAATACACGGCCCACCACCACTGATGACCAGTGACTTCAATCTGCAGTACCGCGCCAGTCTCCGGTGGCAATGGCAGCATGCGATGCCCGACCGGAATACCAAACGCCAGCAACAGCGCGATACTGCCCAACGGCAAAGCGAGCCCGCCCCAGATGACCCAACGATTCTGCATCACCTGAGCCGATTGTTGATCCGGGTGCGAAGCGGGACGGCGGATGGCATAAACCCACAGGGCGGTTACCACCATCAGCACCAGGGTGGCGAAACCAAACATGGCCCACCACAGACCGGCAACGTCACGGGCGGAAGGCCCGGCCGGGTCCAATGTAGAAAACGGACCGCGGCAGGCCGACAACAGCAAGCAGATAACCACCGCACCTGCTAGGCTGTTTCTGCCTGATAGGAAAACTCTGGATAGCTGACGTCCACCAAAGGATGCCCCATGCCCCTGCAACCCATCGCCAGTCGAATGGCCATCATCGGCCACCCCATTCACCCGGTTCTGATCCACGTGCCGGTTGGGGCTCTGTTGGGGCTCGTCGCCACCGATATGGCCTACCTGTGGACCGGTGATTTTTTCTGGGCTCGTGCCAGCCTGTGGCTGGCTGGCGTTGGGGCACTGGGCGGCTGGTTGTCTGGCACGGTGGGCCTCATTGATCTGCTCATCGTACCCAGAATTCGGCGACTCATTGCCGCCTGGTGTCATGCCATTCTGGCGATCATGTTGCTGTCGCTGGCATCGCTGAACTGGTTGTTGCGGGTGGGGGAACCCACGGCTGCCATCTGGCCCTGGGGGGTGTATTTGTCTTTGCTCACCAGTGGGCTGATTGCGCTCACCGGGTTCTTCGGCGGAAAACTGGTTTACGAATACGCCGTGGGTGTCGACATTGACGAAGCGCAACGTAAGCACTCGACGGCGGTTGAGTAACGGTGCAAAGATTTCAAGCAATTCATTATTCATAACGGCCACACCACCATTGGTTTGGCCAGTACGACCCAGACAATGGCCGTCATCAGCAAACACAAAACGCTTAGCAAGATCAGGCTCACTACTCGAATATGGCCTCGCTTTTCTGGCTGCTCGGCGCGCAGTACCAAAGCACCTGACAGGACATGGGCAACCACCAAAGCCGTGACCAGCGTCAGCTTTATAATCAGCCACGGATCGACGGTGCGGTTGAGCAAAAATACGACGGTCCCGGCGATGATGGCAATCAGGGCGGCAGGCGTCGCTATCCGGGTAAACAGAAACCGACCCACAGAGCTATAGGGTCTTGGTTGTTGATCAATGTCGGGGGGCGTATTGGGGTGTGCGCCCACCAAAATGGGCAGGTAAAGCAGCGCAGCGGCCCAGATCAAAAGCGCAGCCATGTGCAGTAGCAGTAACCAGACCACAGAGGGTCTCCTTGTTAGCAGGCTGCATGAGACAAACGCGCTGCAGGCAACCTGTGCTTGGGCTATCGATAAGTGCTGAAAATACTGATGCCAGTAAACACAGTCTTCACGTCTACAACTACTGCTGCTAATCAGTATGGCATTGAACGCCCCTGACGCCACCCCGAGCCAGCAAAATATGGAAAAGTCTGCTTTTTACGACTAACCTGCCCGACAGCTAATCAGACATAAAGGAAGGTTCAGGGATATGAACCTAGAGCAACTACTCGACCAAATTGCTGAGGCCGAGCAACAAGATGATCGCCAGGTTTCCCTGGAAGATGTTTTATCTAAAGTAGGACGCCGTTCCTTCGGGCCTGTCTTGCTGATAGTGGGGCTCATTACCATGGCACCATTGGTTGGAGACATACCCGGCGTGCCAACCATGATGGCGGTAATCGTTATGCTTACAGCGGTGCAATTGCTATTGGGCCGTGAGTATTTCTGGCTACCAAAGTGGTTGCTCAATCGGTCAATAGCAAGCGATAAACTGCATAAAGCACTAGGGTGGTCTCGCAAACCCGCACAGTTTATTGACCGACTGTTGCGCCAGCGTCTGGTCGTGCTTGCACAGGGCAAGGCAAACTACGCCATTGCCGTCGTCTGCCTGATCATAGCGGCCGCCATGCCGCTGATGGAAGTAGTGCCCTTTAGCGCCAATGGAGCAGGTATCGGCCTAACTGCCTTCGGCCTGGCGTTGATCGCCCGGGATGGTCTACTGTCACTGATCGCCTTCATTAGCACGACCGCGACCATAGCCGCATTGCTGTATTATTTTCTGTGATACCTTTGCATGGAAACCTTACTGCGTGAAACCTTCCTGCAGCAGATCTATAAAGCGGCACGTACAGTTTTTTGTCGCAAACAGACACGAGTTCGGCGTTGCGGCAACCACACCGCTCGCTTGCCTGTGCGAAGCTCTCGCGGCCCGTTTTGAGGCTAGGGAGGGGTTTCATGATCAAAATGTTAGCCGGCGTATGGCCTCTTCTGCTCGGCATTGTGCTTATTATGCTGGGCAACGGCATGCATTTCACCCTGATCGGCCTGCGCGGCGGGATAGAAGGGTTCTCGGCCGCTGAGCTGGCCATGGTTACCTCAAGCTATTATGTGGGGTTTTTATCGGGTGCCCGTTACAGCCCACTGCTGATCCGGCGAGTCGGTCATGTGCGCGTGTTCGCGGCGCTGGGAAGTTTCATGTCAGCGGGTCTTATCGCGTTTCCGTTGCTGACCGACCCCTGGGCCTGGGCACCGCTGCGCTTGCTCGTGGGGTTCTGCATGTCGGGCATCTACGTTACTGCCGAGAGTTGGCTGAATGATGCGGCCACCAACGATACCCGGGGCAAGGTGCTCTCTGCCTACATGATCGCACAGACGCTCGGTATTATTGGGGCTCAGGGCTTGCTGACACTGGGTGATGCGGGTACATCGGTGCTGTTCATTGGCGCCTCCATACTGGTATCAATCTCCTTTGCGCCCATTTTGTTAACCGTCACCTATGTGCCTGCGGTAGAAGTCGCACGCCCCATGCCCCTGACCAGCCTGTTCAAAGGTTCGCCACTTGGCACCCTGGGTATTTTTCTGTTGGGCAGCGTCTACGCAACCCAGGCCGGCATGGGCGCGGTATTTGGCACGCAGATCGGCATGACAGCGACACAAATCGCCCTGTTCGTCGCCATGCTGTTTGCCGGAGCCCTGCTCCTGCAATACCCCATAGGCTGGCTTTCTGATCGGATGGATCGGCGCAAACTGATTTTCGGCGCAGCAGTGCTGGGGGCTATATCGTGTGCGCTGGGGTGGGTTACCGGCGGCAGTCTGTGGCCACTGATGGCCGCCGCTTTTTTCGCCGGTGGCGTCACCACGCCGTTGTATGCTCTGTTTCTGGCCTACACCAACGATTCCCTGCCCACTGAGGACATGGCCGCAGCCTCCGGCGGGCTGGTTTTTACTTTCGGGCTCGGTGCGATCACCGGCCCTCTCATAGCTGGCTGGGCAATGGAGACGCTCGGCCCGTTCGCATTCTGGCCGGTGCTGGGAACAACGTTCTCCATCATTGCGCTTTATGCACTCTACCGCATGACCCAGCGCGCCGTTACCCCGGTGGAAGCGACAGAACACTACCTAGGCGTTGTACCCACCGCTTCGCCTGTCGCGGTAGAGGCGGCGGGTGTTTGGGCAGCCGAACAAGCCGGGGCTGAGCGCGACGCCGAGCAGGATACCCAGCCCTCAGCCAGATGACGCCTTGCCCGGCACTGGCCGATGTACTGGAGCCGGGTTGTCTGAGCACCGATGACAAGCGCTAGTCGCTACGGTCCTCAACGGCAAGGTCAGTTATATTGCCCGGGTTTTGCGGCACTGGCTGACTGCCCGCCGGGTACCCGTGCCGTGACAACCAATAGGCCAGAATGTCGGCATACATCTGATCGCTCAATGAGCCCGCGGAACTCAATGGCATACTGCCACGAATGTACTGCTGCAGCTCGCTGACCGAGCGGTCGCTCCATTTCGAAAAGAAGCTCTGACCCGTGATTGATGGGAAAGGGCCGGACCCGCGCAGGTTCGAGGCATGACAAGACTGGCAATGTTCCTGATAAAGCCCACGGCCGCGCTCCGCCTGATCGGTGGTGTAAACGCCCGATGCCGACGTGGTGGCCTGCTCATCTGAACCGCTGTCATTGCTGTTGCTGTTGCTGTTGCTGTTGCTGTTGCTGTTGCTGTCAGCAGTGTCCGAGGTTTGCGTCGAGGTTGGAACCAGTTTGAATATCTTGCCGGTATCGTCGGCGGGCCCGAAGCTCTCCCGGGTCAGTACATAGAGTTCACCGTCACCATCTACACCCATACCCTGAGCCCGGGCCTGCAGTTGCACGACAGGTTCAATGGTCCATAGCGCCCCTATGTTCCCGGATGGGCGTGCCTGAAAAATCTGGCCCGAAGGCTGACGCGGGTCGGCGCTGTAATCGGCAAACACGAAGGCACCCTGCAGCCCGGAAAGCTGTTCACCACGGTACACCTCGCCACCGACGATGGCGCTGCCCAGTGGTTCCCGGTCGATGGACGACTCGGCAATGTTGAGGTTCGGGTACTGAATCACCGGGTCATGAATGCGCCAGCCGTTGGGACCTTCACGCGGGCACGTTTCGGGTGGGCTCAGCGGGCTTTGCCGGTCGTAGCAATAGGTGCCTTCGCGAATGGGCCAACCATAATTCCCGGGCTGGCTAACGCGGTAAACCGTCTCCCAGAGTGCCTCGCTGACCGCTGCGACAAGCAAGTCACCATTGCCGGCACTGTCGAACGACATGCGGTAATGGTTGCGAAACCCCCAGGCATATATTTCGTCCCGTCCCGGTTTGCCGACGAACGGATTGCTCGGCGGGACAGCATAGCCGGGCCACCCCTGGTCGACATCAAGGCGCAGTATCTTGCCATAGAGGTTATGAATATCCTGCGCCTGAAAATCCCAGATGTTATTGCGCTCCGGTACCTCCAGTGCACCGAATTCCACGGTGCCGACACCGTGACCGCCACCGCCTTCACCCATTGCAATGTAGAGGTAGCCATCTGGCCCGAAGGCCAGAGCCCCGGCATTGGTCTTGCGGTTTACCTGATCGACTTGCAACAGTGTGCGCTCGGAATCAGCGTCCGCCTGATCAGGGCTGTCCGCAGGAACAGTGAACTCGCTGACAACGGCGGTGTGGTCCCAGTTATCCGGCGCTTCCTCGCGCAAAGGCGCGCTGTAATGAACGTAGAAGCGCCCGTTTGTTCCATAATTCGGATGAAACGCAAAGCCGAGCAGGCCCCGCTCTTCGAAACCATCACGCAGCTCCACCATCCGATCAGACAGATCCAGAAACGGTGATTCATTCAAGGTGTCATCCGAATTTAATATGAGAATTTGACCGTTCTGATCGAGAATGAATCGACGGTCAGTGGCATCGGGTGATGCGACTAACTGCAGTGGCGAAGCTAGCCCTTCCACGATCAAACGAGCAGTCACCAGTGCATGAGCCGGTGTCGCTACCGACACCATAAACAACAAGACTAGCCAGGCTCCAGTTAGCCGGTAGCCAGCCCGAATAAACATTGAACAGAAACACTTATAGTCAGGCATCCGGTTCACCTCCTGTGTCCATAGCGCTCACTCAGAATTAATGGCAGCGCCTGTGAACCAGGTTCAACAGGCGCTGCTGATGCTCAGTGCGGACCCTTACTTATTCGGATTGGGCCGGTACAAGTTTGTGTACCGCGCCGGTATTACCGGTCGGACCTGTATTGGCGGTGGTCATTACATACAATTCGCCAGCACTGTCTTCACCGAACCCGAGAATGTAGCTATCGAGCACTTGTATCTGGCCGATGCTCCACAACTGACCTTCTGACCCCGAATTAGTGGGATGGGCGATCAGCAACTGTCCCTCCGGCTGAGAGAAGCTTTGGCTCCAGTCACCGAATACATAGCGGCCCTGCAACCCCTCGATTGCGCTACCCCGGTACACGTAACCGCCAATAACAGAGATGCCGGCAATGGCACGGTCACCCTGGTTGCGCAGATGCGGGTACTCGATGACGGGCAACTTCAATTCGTGGCCCAGTGGGCCTACCGTGTCGCAAGAAGTGCTTGGAGGTGTGGTGTTTGGGTTTTGCGTGTCAAAACAGTGAGTGCCTTCCAGAATGTTCCAGCCATAATTGCCCGGCTCACTTGCTTCATAAACCGCTTCCCACAGGTTCTGGCCATTGGTCGCGACCATAAGGTCACCGGTGGCGCGGTCAAACGACATACGCCACGGGTTGCGCCAGCCCCAGGAGTGAATCTCATCCAAACCACGGGGATCTACCACAAAGGGGTTGTCTTGTGGAATCGCGTAACCAGGCCAGCCCCGGTCGACATCAAGCCGCAGGATACTGCCCAATAACGAGGTGGTATCCTGGCCATGGCCCATGGGCGGGTGACCCAGCGCCACATCGTCGGCGGCACCACCGTCACCCAGTGCAATGTACAAATAACCATCAGGGCCGAAAGCGATGGAACCCCCATCGTGATTGAACTGAGGCTGGTCGACCTCAAGCAGAACACGCTCGGAACTCATGTCAGTCGTATTGGACTGTGAACGCATCCCTTCTTCAGGCTGAGTCGCCTTGAATTCAGAGATCACGCTGGTGTGATTCCAATCGTTGGGTGCCTCATCCCGTAATGGCGCGCTGTAATACACATAGAAACGTCCGTTTTGCTGATAGTTGGGATGAAACGCAAGTCCCAGCAGACCCCGTTCATCAAAGGCCTCCTGGAACTCAATCAGTTGATCACTAATGTCGAGGAAAGGTTCCTCAAGCTGATTACCCTCAGCATCCAGAACGTATATGTAACCGGTACGATCAACGACAAACCGGCGTTCATCATTGATGGCGGAAGTGAGCATCACCGGCGATGTCAGACCTTCCATAACAGTCTGAAGTTCTACCTCCGGCATTCCGTCTTCAGCGACAGCATTGGTAAGGGCGGTCACCGACAGCGCGATAACCAGGAGTTTTACGACTTTCGTTCCTACAGTGGTCGACAACATGATCCATGTCCTCCGTTATGGCTTTTAGAGCCAGCCCCATCCTTTTTAAGAGTGAACAGCAATGTAACCGTCATGCGGACCGGGGCTGGAACTTAAAATAGTTGGCCTTCTAGAAATAGCAACATGAAATAATTAACAGCATCGCCGACAGGACTGTAAAAGACACATGTCTCTCCGGGCTCTACAGCAATGAGCACTGAGGCGCACTCATGGAGCTTCGGACGCAGTACTGAAACACCGCACCAGAGGCTAACCCGTACAAATCGACACGCCGGAAAATGATCCTGAATTTGGAATTTCGATGCAAATGCACTAGGGTGGTCCACCTTGAAGCTACAGAGGCAAATCATTTGCTGGTTGCCAACCACTTGCA
>NZ_JBBECH010000037.1:0-15896 GCF_040881935.1 Saccharospirillum sp.
TTCCATTTAGGCGGTTTACAGCTGGTTCCTCACCCACACAAATAGGTGAAGACCCTTAAAAACACAGTATCCAAGCATTTTGGGCTGTCTTTGGTATTCTGCAGCGGAATAATAGCGATACCCACAGTAGGTTCGAACGATGCCACTACCCTATTTTCTCGGTTGCCCCCAATGGCAAAACCCTGCCTGGAACTCGCGGTTGCCGCTAGGGCGAAGCCCACTGGAGCGCTATAGCCAGGTTTTTAATTGCGTTGAAGGCAATACCACCTTTTACGCGACACCTAGCCAGGAGCAATGCCGACAGTGGCGGAAACAAGTGCCGAACGAGTTTCGTTTCGTATTCAAGTTCCCGCGCGAGATTACTCATGATCGGCTGCTGGCAGCATCATTAACCCAGACGAACGATTTTCTCGACATACTCACCCCTTTGGAAGACGTCCTCGGCCCTTTTCTCTTACAGCTTCCTGCGTCTTTTGGCCCTCAACATCTGAGCAATTTGTGGCATTTCATTGAAGCGCTGCCCACCTCTCTAACCTGCGCCGTAGAAGTCCGCCATAGCGCTTTTTTCGATAAAGGCGAGGCTGAAAAGGCGTTAAACCGTGGCCTCCGGGAGCGAAACATTGCCCGGGTCTGCTTTGACAGTCGCGCCCTCTTTTCTGCAGCGCCCGATACCGAAATCACTCGCGACGCCCAACGCAAAAAGCCGAGGGTTCCGGTACATCTGCTTCCAGTAGAGGCGTCGCCCGTCATCCGGTACATTGGACATCCTGACCTGGAAACAAACCGCCATTATTTGGCACCCTGGGTTGAAAGGGTGAGCACCTGGGTCGAGGAAGACCGGACCCCCATTATTTTCATGCATATGCCAGATAAAGGCGAGGCACTTTCTCTCGCCGCCCTCTGGAGCGAGATGCTGAGTGAACGGCTGCCACAACTGGGGTTGCTGCCTGTTGATGAGGGTCGGTCGCAGATAGGGTTGTTCTAGGTTAGTAGATCTGGCGCTGGTGTTCGAGCCCCAGCATTTGGTCGAATTCGACGTTCTCAGCCGACCACCCTCTGGCCCAAAAAACCGACCTGCGCCTGCGCGACTGCCTGGAGCACCCCCACATACTGCCCGCCACCGAATACGGCGTACGCAACATCCTCGACCGGGCCGCAAAAACCCAGGGCAGAACAGTAACACCGGTAATAGAAACCGAATCGTTCGAGCTGATACGCCACTACGTGCGCCACGAACAGGTAGTGGGGTTTCAGATACCCATAGGCTTGCAGCCGGCGTTGGATAACGGCCTGGTGTTTCGAGAGCTTTCACCACGGGATGTGCCGCTGGGGCATTTGTTGTTGGGGCAGTTGAAAAGCAGGGTGTTGCCAGTGGCGATGTCGAGGTTTGCGATGCAGCTTTCTGTGGCGTTGGAGCAGATGGATAGCAAATAGCCCCAAACCCCACCCCAGCCACAGCATCGATGTAACCCCCAAACCCGTAGGAGGTCAGCCCCCTGGGCGACAGGAAGCATAACCAACCACAGAACCTTGCTAACACCACAGGGGGCGCGCAAACGCGCCTATCAGAACATAAATACTTGCCAACTTCGTCACAGAGTGCCATGGTGAGCAGACAACTTATTTTTGATTTGGTGTGCCCTGTGCCCTGTGCCCTGTAACCGGCCGGGCGGTAGCGAGTTTGATCGATTTTGGTGCCTCATTGTGTTGCTGAGTTGCGACGCATATACCAGGAAAAGCCGGAATCTGTATCATAGGAGATGCTGATACATGGAATCGTCGTCTGAAGCAACGGGTTTGCTGGTTTTGATATCACGTAGATGTACCAGCGTAATCTGGCTTAAAGCCCGCTGTAGCTGAGCATGGTAGAGGCGCTCTGTAGGTTGTATGAAGCATCTGCCAGAACAACTGGCGGTGGCTAGGGTGAATAAGCTGTTAGGCAAAATGGATGAGTAGTCTCAGCCTGATAGAAAAACAGAAGCTAGAGCGTGAGCTAGGCATGTCAAGTGGCTATGTGCTTGGTTTTTCAAATCGTACATTCGATGACTTTTTTAGAGAAGTTGTCGGTGTATCGATTTACGACTCTTACTATGATCAAGAGTCGGGCTCAAAAGCTCACAGAACGCGATCATTTTGGCGGCTAGCCACGGATGAACAAGTCTTACTGTTTTTGAACGGCCTGCTCGAAGGTTGGGAGATCTATTCAGATGAGTCTATTCCAGATTCTGCAGAAAAACTTCTAAAGCAAATCATCCAAAGGCTAGCAGGGCATGGCGAAACTGCAGCTCAGCGAAAGAGCGAAGAGGCGCGAGTTCAAATTGATGAAAATCTAAGCCAGGGTATCTTCTCCCAACTTATTGAGCTCGCTGAAATAGCGCCCCAGAGTCGTGGGTTTGCCTTTGAACGATTTCTAAAAGACCTATTTGATGCATACGGACTTTCTGCGCGCTCTTCGTTTCGTCTCATCGGCGAGCAGATAGATGGCAGCTTCGTATTAAATAAAGAAACCTATCTATTGGAGGCCAAGTGGCAAAACTCCCCGACTGGAGCCGCAGATCTACACACCTTTGAAGGTAAGTTGAGCCAAAAGGCTTCTTGGTCCCGAGGTCTGTTCTTGAGTAACAGTGGTTTTTCCAGCGATGGTCTTCAGGCTTTCGGTAAGGGGAAGCGGATCGTATGCATGGATGGTTTTGATCTGTCAGAAATGCTTAGACGAAGACTGTCCGTGGTAGATGTTTTGGAAGCAAAAGTTCGGCGAGCGGCTGAAACAGGTAGACCTTTCATCCCTATCCGTGAGTTGTTTATCCGAACTTGAGCAAGCCTAACCAACTGTTGCAGTTCGTTCCGGCTCTCAAGGCCCTCCATCGGACGCCCTTTTCTCTGTTTCGTTGAAAAAGGGCGTCCGATGAATAAATCCATTAAATTGCAACGGGGTAGAAAGGGGTCTAAATTGAAATACGTGCCCAAGGAGCAAGCAAGATACCCATTTCTCAAGACCTAAGATAGAGCTTATTCGAACTGTTTGGTCGTCTTTATTGTTATTGGTCAGGACTATATCAGAGAAATTATTTGATAGTTGTCGGTTTGGAGCCACACAGTCAGTGTCCTGGACAACCAGTAACCGAGACTTCTTTCACGACCGCGAGAAATTTGGCTAGGAACACCTTTGCCAGGGACTTGCCAGCCCAATCATTGTCTGTTGAAGCTATGGTAATAAGGGAATATGAGTAGAGGCTAAGTCCTACTCTGCCGCAGTAGCTTCGGTCGCTCACGTCCTAGGCACATCAAGCGGTTGACCGTTAGCAATAATATCGTCATAAATGCAGTCTGACAGCGCTGGAATGGTAACGTCGGCAGTCGTGCATTAGTATTTGCCATAGAATGGTATTGAGGAGAGAACAATGAGAATGAGCGACGTTTTGTCGCAGTATCCGGAAGATGCGCTCGATAAGCTGGCTAGAGATAAGCTTGACGAAATCGCTAATGTCCGTTTGCCGCGAATTGTGCTTGAGCAGGAAATCGCGACTGCATTGGGCTCATTTTCCTATGTTGCCGGTGTGTTGTCTGAATCACGCCCCCCTACGTATGCCATCCTCAAGCTTCTCATGGAAGCAACGAACCACACTATGGAAGCGGTTGGCTTCCGCGAAAAGGTGTTGGGGCGAACTGACGAAGTATCTGACTGGGTAGGTTCTGGTGAAGGATTGTCCGATAGAAAGAACTATGAACTGTATCGAGCCATGGTACGTGCAGCCTGGGAGGACGATGAGCGAATTGACGAGCGAGAGGGACGAATGCTTGAGGCACTTCGTGAATTGCTTGGCCTGAGCATGCGTGAGCATTTGCTTATGGAGCATCACCCTGATGTTAGGTCTATTTGGGACTCGGGTCGCGCCTATGAATCCGCCCGCAATTATCTGTTGAGTCGCGGCGTGGTAATGGCTGTGGGGGATCGCTACATCCTCCCGGACGAAGTACGTATTCAGGTAAGGCACTACTGGGGTATGGAGCTGCATGACGCCGATTATCGGAGGTTGCTCGCGGAACTCACTGGACGGCAACTCCGCGATATACTGGAGGTTAACGGCCTTCCATTGAGCGGCACTAAGGAAGAACGGGTCGATCGCATCGTGGAAGGGCTGGTTCCACCCAGCTCTGCATTGGATCAGATTGCGATCTCGGATCTGAAAAATCTCGCAAGGAGCTTTGATCTCAAGGTATCGTTATCCAAGGCGGAACTTGTGTCACAAGTAATTGAAGCGTTTAACCAGCCACAGCCAGTGGGTGACCAGGGCGAAGTGGAAAATGAAGCTGAAAGGCTCGTGAAAGAGCCTCTACGGCAACTAACCAAGGAGCAGTTACATGACCTTCTTTCCAACTTCTCGGGTAATCAGCTTTATGAAATTCTGGCCTCCTTGGGACTGGCCCGTTCGGGCTCCAAGTCTGATCGCGTCGACCGTCTGATTGGCAGCAGGTATTCAGAACACACCCTGTTTAATCAACTTCGCCGCAAGGATATTGTGCGTGCATGCCGCAAGCTGGGTCTGGCAGTAACGGGTCTTAAAAACGAACTCATTGAGCGTTTGTGCAGTGAGCCTGCAGCGCAGTTGACTGAGACTGTTGAAGAACTGGTTGCGCCGCTTGCAGCAACAGAGGATTTTCAGGTTCGGGAGCAAGTGACTTTTCAAGCTGATGCCGAGGCATTGTCTTCGGCGCCGGAGACACCGGGGCTCGATTCTATCAAGCGTGCCTACCCTAGCCTGAATGAGGACGAGCAGATTATGTTGGCCCTAGCCAGGGAAGCCCGATCTCTCAATGAGAGGGATGTTGAACGATTGGCTTCCCGCCACGGCCTGGGATGGATGCTGCCCAAGGCCCGTATGGCCGACATGCTGCGTAAACTGTCGGCTGACAACATGTCGCCTATTCGGATTCGGAGTACCGGTGCCGCCAACATCTACGAGTGGGTCGACAACCCAGACTGCTCTCGGCAGCAACTGGATCGATGGGCGGCGCGGGATATTGTGGATGCGCTGCGCCAAGGAGTGGTTCCTGAGCGGCACCTTGACATGATGTTTGTGGGCCAGGAAGGGGCTAGAAATCACTTAATCGATCAGTTGGAGCATGTAGCGACCGGGCGTAGCACGTTCAAGTTCATACGCGGCGCTTACGGGTCCGGTAAATCCTTCATGATGTCCTGGCTTCGAGATGCGGCCCTGAACGCTGGTTTCGCAGTATCAACCGTGCGCGTTAGTGCTGAGATGTCCCTAGCTGACCTTTCGGAGTTCTATCTAGGGCTAATGGACGGTTTGCGTGTGCCGGAAAAACGAGGAGCAAGCAGCCTGTCGGACATTCTCGAAGCCTGGCTGTTAACGATGCAACAGCGAACCGAACAAGTGGAAGGACTGTCCACGAGGAGGCCTGCAGATCGTGAGTACCTGGTTCAGCTGGTCCGGGAACGCATCCAGGAACAGCTTTCGCAGCTTGCTTCCCATGACCCAGGTTTTGCACCGGCTCTCGGTGCTTTCTACGAAGCGCGACTAGTGGGGGATGAAGAAAAGGCCATGCACGCCCGGGCTTGGCTACGTGGTGAACGTAGTCTACCAAACGCCGCGCTCAAGGAAATAGGCGTAAAGGGCAATCTGGAGCCCGAGCAGGTTCTGCCACGGATTCGAGCGTTATTGGAAATAATAGAATCAACGCATCTGCGGGGGCTGGTAATCCTTATTGACGAGTTGGAGCTGGTACGACGGCGACCGCATAAGAACACTCGGGACAGAGCCTATGAGACACTACGTGCGCTGATCGATGAGGTGGGCGAGAATCGCCTGCCTCGTTGTTTGTTGGTCTCGACCGGAACAGACACCTTTTTCGACGACCGCCGATATGGCCTCGCCAGTTACGAGGCCCTTTATCACCGGGTGTGTGCTCCCGAACTTACTGAAAGCTTCCAGAGTATGCGCCAGCCGGTCATCTTTCTGGAAGGCCTGAACGAAGAGCGACTGGTCGAGCTGGCAAAGCGAGCTCGTTCAATTCATGCGCAAGCATACGAGTGGCCGGCTGAACAGCGTTTTGATGATGCTGACTTGAAGGCTCTAATTTCCAAATGGACGGATTTCGGTGGTGAATGCATCGACAGGCTGCCACGGCCCTTCCTGAGACAGCTTGTCCACGTGCTCGATATCTGCGAAGAGAATCCACAGATATCGGCCAGCGAGTGCTTCGCTGACCCCGAAGACGATCCGCAAGCCAATTTAGAGCTTATGCGACTTGTAGGCACGTAGGGGGCCAGCCATGAGTACACTAGAGCGACTCAACCCCGGGCTACAGCGTTGGATCAAGGAGCAGGGTTGGCGCGGGTTACAACCTATTCAGAAAAAGGCAATGGACCCCATCCTGGAAGGTAAGAGTTGTGTCATCGAGGCCCCTACCGCCGGTGGTAAGACCGAGGCCGTTCTGTTTCCCACCCTGACTCGAGTCGCTGAGAACCCACGCGATTCTGTGCAGGTGTTGTATATCGCCCCTCTGCGTGCTTTGCTTAACAATCTGGAGTCCCGTGGTGAGGATTACGCTGCATGTTGTGCCCTGCACGCATTCAAGTGGCATGGGGATGTAAGTCAGTCCAAAAAGATGGAGAGTTTGAAGGCTCCGCCACAATTGCTACTGACCACACCCGAATCGATTGAAGCAATATTGCTGCGAAAACCGGGTTGGCATAACTTCTTTCATGCACTGGACACCGTCATCATCGATGAGGCGCACAACTTTGCCGGCGGAGATCGGGGGGGACATTTACTCTCTCTTCTGGAGAGGCTAGAGGGCGGGCTGAACCGGCCGTTGCAGCGAATAGCTCTTAGCGCTACGATCGGTAATCCTGACGCCATGTGTCGCTGGTTGACTGGAAGCAGAGAACCAGCGCTTAGGATTCATGTGGCAACTACTCATCAGCAGGCAAATGACTTTCTAATTCAGCATTTTGATGGTAGCGGTGATACCGAGTCGACTCCAATCAAAATGCGTGCGGGTATGCGACTATTGAGCTCACTGACCAGCGAGCTCAAGGGTAATCGGGGTATCACATTTGTGCGCTCACGCTCAAAGGCGGAAGATATTGCCAAGGCGGTCCAGGCATACACTCAAGATCGCATTAAGGTTCGTACCCATCACTCGAATATCAGCAAGTACTTTCGCGAGGAGGCCGAGGGCTTGATTCAGCAGGCCGGGGAGCAGGGAATCGAAGCAATTATTAGTACATCGACGTTGGAGCTGGGAATCGACATCGGTGAGCTAGACCGGATCGTGCAAATTAGCGCCCTGGCCAGTCCTAGTGCTTTCTTACAACGAGTAGGGCGTACTGGTCGCCGTCCTGGAAAGCCGAGGCATTTTCGAGGCCTGACCCAGGATGAGGATGAGCTATTACTACTGGCGGCTACTGTTTCACTCGGAGTTGAGCATCGATCCGAGTCACTTCGTTTGTGCCGTCGCGCATTCCACTTGCTCGCACATCAGTTGCTCTGTCTATCCTTGCAGAATCACGGTGTCGCACCAGACCATGCATGGCAGTTATTGTCCCGCGCGTATGTTTTCTCCGGGATATCCCGGGACGAATATGACCAGCTGATCTCTCATATGCAGGAAGAGGACTACCTTCGTGAGGCTGATGGGGTGCTTGTGCCCGGTCTGGCAGCGGAGCAGCGATATCTCACAGGCAGTTGGCGAAACCTGTTCGCGGTGTTCAGTACAGCTCCACTTTATGAGGTTATGGAGGGCCGTACACAGGTCGGCACGCTTGATACCGGCTTTGTGGAAAGCTTGGATATTCCTTTTTTCTTCAGTTTGGCCGGAAAGTTATGGAAGGCTGAGGCGGTTGATTTTGATAGCCATGTTATAAAAGCCTCCCGGGCAAAAGAGGGTTCAGTACCTCACTGGGATTCCTTTGGCGGTCCGGATGTCCCATTGGAGACCGCACAGCGAATAGGGGAGTTTGTCTATGGCTACCGGCCATTACCCGACTTTCTTGATGCGGAAGCTCGACGGACCATGGAGGTGCTATGTCACGAAAGCCCACCCGACCCTGGTTGGTCGCCGGAATCACTTGAGTGCTATTGTACAGGTGGCGGCAGGGCAATCCTGCGAACCTACGCTGGCGATACCCTGAACCGTACACTGAGTAAGTTGATTGAAAGCCGAGGTATCTCTGTTTCAGGCAACTACGCGAACCTAGAAATCAAGAACGGTCCAGGTGATTCTGGCGAGCTTCGAAGCATGCTGTGGGAGTTATTTGAGCAGGTGAGCGCTGGCGGTTCCACAGGGTATTTTATGGACATTTTGAATCGGACCCAGAAAGCCTTCTTCTTCTCACCCTTCAAGCCAATGCTGCCCGATGCACTGACTCGCGCCGCATTGGTGGACCAGAACACGGACTTGTTTGGTCTGCAACAATTCCTTTCCAGACGAATCAGGGCCACATAGAACTGGGTTAATAGGACATACGGCCACATAGGACAGGCACCTTAGTAAAGGAATAAAAAACAGGCCATACATCGAATCAGTAGTTTGCCGAACTAACTGGACATGCACGATAAGGCGCTATCGCAGTGTTTTAGACAATAGTTTATAACTATTGATTGAGGCGCATGTCCCGGTAGCTCCCTCAGACACTGTTTCCAGCGATTTTATTCGAGAGTCTCTCATCCGTTCAATGGACAACGGTTCACCCGTCAAGTTGGACTCGCTAAAGCCCCAATGGACAGGCACCACAGCTAAGAAACAGGATACAGGCCGTGAATTTATTTAGTAGTTTGCTAAACGGGCACCAATGGACAGGCACCACAAGGCTCGAATGGACACTCACATTAGGCGCCTTAATGGATTAGCATGGGCCTCCCAGTAGCTCGCCAGATTAATGAGGGTAACTACATCCAGCCTGCGACAAGGAAAGATAGTGACTATAATAGAAAATGCTAAAGATCTAAAAAAAAGTGCGGATAGCTTGATTAGGCGTAGTGGAGGCAGACCTCTAACGCGATTGATTGTTTTCGTATGCCTTGTAAGTGTCTTGCCAGTGATATACCTAACCTACACAGCCTATCTTCAAGGAGTTGTTGTAGAGCAAGGAAAAAGGTCGGCTAGACAGCTTAATATCTCGACGGACATCTATCTTTTGAAAGAAGCCATCGCACAGCTGCAATTGTGTGTTACATCTAAGAAGGCTGAAGCACTTTTGGCAAACTGGTACTGCGAGCAAGCGATAGCAGCGTACGAGAGTATATCCGAGTACTGGCCTGCCGCTCGAAGAGAAGCAGTCCTATCGAAAAAGGCCGTAGAAGGTATGATTCTCAATTCTGAGTATTATCTTATGCTCAAATCAGAAAGTCTTGTTGATGCATCGGAGAACAGGACGAAGGAAAGCCTTTTGCTGGAGGTCATGCTAACTAGCAAAGCAATGTTCGCACTCCTTGTACTAGCTTTATCAATCGGGGGATACGTGTACTATGGATTTTATAGGGGATTAGTGACACCAATGGACAGGCACCACAGTAGAGAAACAGAAAACAGGCCGTGAATTGAATCAGTAGTTTGAAAAACGGCACTACCGATTCACGTCAGTCTGGTAATTTGCTGATTTTCGCGATTTTCAGGCACGGAAGTGCCTCAGGTAGCCCTGTGAATGGAATAATACGGGAAGTTCTGGCTATGTAAGTTGTGTAGTCAATGCTAATCCGGGCGTTCGCCGGTATCCGAACTGCTGACACTTTGCCTTTATTGAGATTGCAGTGCCAACCAACCCTTTAAACTGGCTTTCAAAGTGCTGAGTGTTATAGATCCAGTGCTCAGCGTCAATATTAAGGCGTTCAAGAATGGGTGGAAGTTTCTGTGTGATGCTTCCTCTCTTGTCGCTACGGATTTGTCGTCCAGTCCAATCGAGTAGTTCCAGGTAGTCCTGTAGCCGAAAGGGCAAGCCTTCTGGCATATCCTGGCGAGGGTATCCAACAAACGGAAATAACGGTGTCGGCTGTTTGGGTTCAGTAGATTCCCGGTCTTCTTTGGCGGTATCGATCCGCTGCTTGGCCGAGGTGAATTCTGACGCTTCCGGTGTATCGGCCATGCAGGCCCGGACAGGGTTCAGGTCCACATAGGCCAAGCAGGTTGCCAGGGCGGTTTCATCCAGTAAGGCCTGGGATTTAAATCGGGCCTCCCAGAACCTTCCGGTACAGTTGTCTTCAACGTTGGCTTGCCGGGCGATGTCTTCATTCAGGGCTTTCATGAACCAGCTGATCGACATCAGACGCTCACGCCACTCTGTTACCAGCTCTGAGAGAACGTTGAGCTGTTCTTCATACAGGTCTTTTCCGGCTAAGTACTCATGGCTGAGAAAGTTACCGGCATATAGGCTGTGCCAGCGTTGGATGACTTCGGTATCCGACCAGGCTTTGGCTTTCTCAGCGCTGATGTGAAGCACTATGTGGTAATGGTTGGACATGACGGCATAAGCGCAAACATCGAGCGCGTACACCCTGGCCAGTTCCATTATCCGGCTTTCAATCCAGCCACGCCGGTGTTCATAGTCATTGCCGGAATGCTCATCACGCCCACACAGGAAGGCGCGGCGCACGCACCGGGAGGGGCAATGGTAGTAAGAAGTCGCCTCCAGGGCGATCTGGCTTTTCCTTGAACGTGGCATAGTGTTTAACCCTGACGGCCCGTTTAAATAATACTGGATAAAATACTGGATGGCCTTTGTTGGGTCAACCCTTTAGGTGGGTGTCCTCGGACGAACGTCGTTACTTTGACCATGTAAAATTATCATCGGCCTGTAACCGCAGGTTTTTTCCCAAAATTCTTTATATAACTATCCAGGATGAATCCTTCCAGCAAGAAAGGCAGATATGAGGGGCTACCGATTGGCAATGGATAGCATGAAAAAGATGTGTCGCTAAGATCATGGTCTATACTAACTCCATACTGTAGCATTTTCGGTGCTCCCTGCATTTTGCGCTTACCACGACTATTTAATGTTTTGATTAATACATCACGATGTTTTCGAGCTCTGACATTCAGTTTTTCCCTATCAGAAGCACCGATATAGAAAATACGGCCAGGCTCACCCCATGCGTGTTGTATAGATCCGTGGTGTAGAATGTAAACACCTTGAAGTGCAGGGATTTTAGGGTTGATTGAGCTACCTCCAAGATTGAAACTGTTATCTGATAGAAATCTTACGGTATGTTTTATGTCAATTTTGAATTCCATTTCTAATCAACTCCTGTGCACAACATTGTCGATCCATATTAGACTCGATTGGCCGTGACTTGTAGAGGAATAAATATTGTATTTCCGGATATTTTTGACCTTTTGCTCTAACCGGCACCATTGGACAGAGGCAGGCACCAATGGATATGCACAACGGCACCAGGCATCGATGTGTGCGTGACTAATAGAACAGTCACATTAGTGGTCACCGGCACCAAGGCACCAATGGACAGGCACGACAGTAGCGAAACAGAAAACAGGCCGTGAATTGAATCGGTAGTTTGCAAAACAGCACTACCGATTCACGTCAGTCTGGTAATTTAAGACACCCGCTATGGGGACACCCACATTAGGCAGCTATCAAAGCTTGGGTTCCGATAGCTTAAATTAAATGAATGAGGTGGGTGTCCCGGTAGTTTCGCTAAATAGTATTAAACCAGTTCCCGGCTCTCGCGTTTGGCTGAACGAATGTCTTGCCAGGTTGCCACGCAGATCACCGCTAGAACGGCCAGTGATATGAGGGGCCAGACCAGGACGTAGGCTGCTAGTGTTAGGGTTTCCATAAGGGTTTCCTCTGGTTATTCGGGGCATTACCAACGGTCGGTAATACCCCTGGGTAAGTTAATCAGGAAGTCGTCAGGGGAGTGCTGCTGGCTTCCTGGTCATCAGATGAAGTGTCATAGTTGCCGACCCGGTTCTGGATCGTCGAGAAGTCGAAACGGCTGGAGTTCATAAGGCTCAGGGCGATGCAAACAATGGTGCTTACCCCGTAGGCCGTAAGTGATGCAGTCAGCACGGTATATTCCCGGAGGAATCCAACGCAGAAGAAAGCCATTACGACCGTCGCAATAAGCCCGGCCGCCATGCCCAGTCGGCGACCGCAGAAGCCAAAGGTCATAAGGCCAATAACCACGCCACCACCGACAGAAGCCAGAAGTTCAAACACCACGGCAACTGTACCCGTCAGGGCCAGCAGTTCGAATCGGGCTATGCAGAACATGAGCAAAGCAGATAGCACCGCCCAGGTAAAGGCTGAGTTGGTGACCCGGTCCCAGAAGCAACTGGCGATAACCGGGAAGACGATAGCGCCCCAAAGTGCCCCGACGAACACTAGCATGACCAGAATATCCATGGAGAAACTGGCCAGTATGACCCCGATGAGCGTTGCGACGATCATGGTCAGCCTGCCTATAAACAGCATCTTCTTTGGATCGGCCTTGCCCCTGGCGATGTTTTTGCCGTAGACATCAGCCATGATGATCGCAGACAGTGCCGACAGGTCCGAATCAGCGGTGGACGATAGCGAGCCAATGACCAGGATAAAAAACAAGCCCACAAAGGCCGCCGGCAGGTAGAGCGAAACCATCTGAGGGATCAGGTTGTTCATGTTCCCATCAATGGGTTCCATGCCTGTCATCAGTGCCATCAGGCCAATCATCCCAAGGCCGATCACGATGGCGCCATAGCCGATGGTCGCCGTTATAAACGTCGGTTTGATGTGATCTTCCCGCACCGCGAACAGGCGTTGGGATATGGTCTGGTTACCGATCGCATAAGCCAGAACTGCCACGAAGAAGGGTGCACCCTGCTGCATGATTGCATCGACTGAGAACAGGTTCGCCTGGTCGGCGGTAAGGTTGGACATGCCTTCAGCCAGAACGCTTGGCCCGCCCATTGCGAAAAGAATGGTCGGGATGATGACAATGGCAATGGCCATCATGGCAACAAGCTGGGCGAAGTCCGTCAGCACCGAAGCGCGAAAACCGGACCAGAGCGTATAGCTAAGTACACCGACACCGGCAATCGCTACGCCAGCCTGGAAAGGGAGGGGCGAGAGCACCGATACCAGGGCACCGGCTGCGGTGAAATTCACCATCAGGCTGATCACGCTGCCCATCACATTGGAAAACGCGAGTATCAGCTGACTTGAAGACCCATGGCGTGCGTGTATCAGCTCGCCCAGGGTGTGGGCATTAGGCGCCAGTTTGCGAAACCGCCGACCAAACGGGTAGATGAAGAGGATCATCAGTGCACCCCAGAGGCCGTAATGCAAAGGCCCCGAGATACCGTAGGTGTAACCGGACGTTGCCGCCGCATAAAAGGAAGCCGCCCAGATCCAGGTGGCGGTCATGCTGGCCGCCCCCATGCCGAAGCCGATGCGATGATTGGACACCATGAAACCATCAGTGTCCTCTTTTTTCTTCTTGATCAGCAATGTCAGCAGGTAAGTGCCGCCATAAAAACCGGCGAGTAGCAGAAGGATGGTAAGAGTGGAAAACTGGTAAAAATCAGAGCTGTTCAAATTGATCACCTTGGTGGAAGCGAAAAAACAAAGACCTCAAACGGTCAGAGGTAGGCGGTGGTTCAATTGAATCGTCAGCGATGAATTGTCTTTGCTGGAACAGCAGGGTTTTTATGTGTGCAGGAAAGGGTACGCACTCTGGTGGAACAGGATGCAGTAGCATTTCTCGTGTAGCAAAAACTTGTCATAGCTCTTCTCCGGCAATACAACAGAACCGAAAGCCTGGGATGGCTCGCGGTCAAGCTGGAAAATGGCCCAATATCAGAGGGGCGAAAGCACCTGCCAGGACGCTGGCATGTAAAGGCAAAGGCCAGGCGGCATTGATGCGGTTAGCACAAAAAAGAAAGCGTTGCGTTAATAATTAGCGCCGCTTAGGAGACGCGATACGCATAAACGAGCGTTCGCGTTGGATAGACTCGGGCTAGCCCGCTGCTTTGCAGGGGAGCCATGCGCAGTGTTAATAGCGTGCCGAATACAGTTGGCAATACTGCGCGGTCGTCCCTGTGGCGGGGTACAGTACGCGCTTTAGCTACTGGCGTCCAGCAACCATCATTTGAAACGATCCCCTCACCCTTTTGGGGCGCGTCAGGCGGTGCAGCTCACCTGTTCCCTGAGCTCAACCTTGCGGATCTTACCAGTGGCGGTGCGTGAGCGCATTGTATGGACACGCACAACTGGTCGGTATTATATTCACTTTTTCTATAGGTAATAGCTATGGGGTAAGATGGGTGTCCCTGTGGCCCCCCTGTGGCCCCGTGCTCCGCAGAATCTATTTGGCCAGATGTTTTTATGAGGTGAAACGATGTCAACTACAATAACTGTGTCTCGCCCCGATTACGCTGGTGTGGTCGACCTCGATCGCTATCCCATTCATGATCTTGAAAGTAATGGCGGGATGATGCTAATCGATAGCTGTCGCAAAGAACTGGCTAAGGATGGCTGCTGCACGCTGCAAGGTTTTATTAAGCCCGATGCAGTGAAAATAATGGTGGAACTGGCATGCCAGTTAGAAAGCAAGGCCTGGGTCAGCGATAGATCACATAACGTGTATTTCGAGCCTTTGGATACTACGGTCGAGCCGGATCATCCCCTGGCGTTTCAGGTGCGTTCAGCCAAGCATGGCATCGCCTATGACCAAATTCCTGAGGGTGCCCCTCTTCGCCGCCTTTATGAGTCGGATGATCTTACGAACTTCATCGCAGCAGTCCTGGAGAAGCCGGTATTGTATCGAAGCGCTGACCCGCTTGATGCACTCCAGATCACACTGTTTAAGCCGGGTGAGGAGCTAGGCTGGCACTATGATCGCAGTGAGTTTTCAGTGACGGTCATGTATCAAAAGGTCGAGAAAGGCGGTGACTTCGAGTATGTGCCTGCCCTGAGAAGTAAACAGGATGAACGCTATGAGGATGTCAAGAAGGTATTGCATGGCGACCGCTCCAGGATAAAGATTCAGTCTAGTGAGCCGGGCACGCTGGCATTCTTTCATGGCCACTGCGCCATGCATCGGGTTACGCCGGTAGAGGGGGCTATTCCAAGAATCAACTCGGTTCTGACGTACGGAGAACATGACAATATGCGTCTTAATGATTTAACGTCCGAGTTGTTTTACGGGCGCACATCCCCGCGTCGGGATTGATTTAACGTAACTAACTGGATATGCACGAAAAAGTGCTATCTCAGTGTTTGAGACAATAGTTTATAGCTATTGATTGAGGTGCATGTCCCGCCCAATAATATTCTTCCGTCCCATGCTGTCTTAATAGGCCGTGAGTGATGTCGGGTATTTATACACTCTAAAAATTACCACGTTGCAACTGATTGATTATCCTACAGTTGTTATATGGCCTGATTAATGCTTGGGCATTTCTCTTCATGTCTGGCGCGAGGGTCACATTATGTTAACGTTCAAGTCCCTGTCAGCGGCGGTGTTCATGATGTTCATGAGCCCGTCTGCGTTCTCCATCTATATCAATTTGTTCAATATCGAAGGTGAATCCGATCTCAGCGCCCAGTATGTAACCTACAACGCGTTCGACGACATGTTGTTGGATACCAATCGACTGGAAGTGTTCACGCCCGATACGTTTGGGTTTGGTCATAATATCGTCGGCAGTGGTACCGATGGTAATGCCTACTGGAGTTTGTTCAACATCGAGGGGGAGTCTGACTTTAGTGCCCAATATGTAACCTACAACACATTTGGCGACATGTTATTGGACACCAATCGACTGAATGTGTTTACGCCCGATACGTTCGGGTTTGGCCATAACATCGTCGGCAGCGGTACCGATGGGGATGCCTATTGGAATTTATTTAACATCGAGGGTGAGTCCGACTTCAG
>NZ_JBBECH010000037.1:15996-26372 GCF_040881935.1 Saccharospirillum sp.
CACGCTCGGTGACATGTTACTGGATACCAATCGATTGGAAGTGTTCACGCCCGATTCGTTTGGGTTCGGCCATAATATCGTCGGCAGCGGTTCCGATGGGGATGCCTATTGGAATTTATTTAACATCGAGGGTGAGTCCGACTTCAGCGCCCAGTATGTAACCTACAACACGCTCGGTGACATGTTACTGGATACCAATCGATTGGAAGTGTTCACGCCCGATACGTTGGGGTTTGGCCATAATATTGTTGGCAGCAGCGCTTTCATACTGCCCACTGTCACAGTGCCGGAACCGTCAACAGCGGGGCTGCTATTGATTGGCTTCCTGGGCATGGCCGCCTCTCTTTATCGTTCGCGTCGGAGTTGAGGCACAAATCATCATATCGAGACATGCACGATAAGCCACTATCAAAATGTCCGACTCTATAGGTTCTAGCCATTGGCTGAGGTGGGTGTCCCGGTAGATACGGCAGATATGTCCCGGCAGTTAATAAGCCGTTGAAATCTATTCATCATCAGTGAAGGCGGACAGATGAAAGTCCGCCGCGTCTTCTACCTCTTTGATGCCCGCTTCTGATACCTTGGGTACTTTGCCGCCGGCCAATACTTCCAGCACGGCATGAACGCCCCGTGACAGCGACGTCAGGTTGTAACCGCCCTCAAGCACCAGCGCCAGTTTTCCTTTGCAGTGTTTGTCCGCAATGCCCTGAACAATGTTGGTGATCACTTTGAACCCGTCGTAAGTGAGGTTCAGTGCCATATCGTTCCGGTGCGGGTCGAAGCCTGCCGATACCAGTATCAGGTCCGGTTTATAGCGATCGGCAGCCGGAATCAGAATATCCCGGAAGGCTTTTTCAAAGGCGACGTCTCCGGAGGATTCGGGCAGCGGAACATTGATGGTGTAGCCTTCTCCAAGGCCAGCTCCCACTTCCTCAAGGTGGCCGGAACCCGGATAAAACGGCGCGGCACAATGGGTGTCGAAGAGCAGAACACTGGGGTCGGCCCAGAAAATATCCTGGGTGCCGTTGCCGTGGTGGGCGTCCCAGTCGATGATCAGTATGCGCTCGCAGCCGAGTTTGGCGTGAGCATGGGCAGCGGCCACGGCGACATTGTTGACCAGGCAGAAGCCGCGGGCGCGAACCGGTTCTGCATGGTGGCCCGGTGGCCGGACCAGGGCGAACGCGCTGCCGGCCTTGCCGTTAACGACGGATTCTATGGCGGCAATGGCGAGCCCGGCGGCCATGACGGCGGCGTCAATGCTATCGGGCGAGACAGCGGTGGTGTCCGAGTCCAGCCAGGCGCGTTTGCCGGTTAGCGAGAACAGGTAATCCAGATAAGCGCTGGTATGAACACGGGCCAGTTGTTTATAGCTGGCCTTCGGGCCGGTGCGAAAATGAACGCCGGGAATCGGGTGCTCATCGAGGTAGGTTTTGATGGCAGAAATGCGGCCGGGGTGTTCGGGATAGCTCCATTTGAAATCGAGCCCGCTGAGGATGTTTCTGACGCGCTTTTCGACCCGGCTGGGAAGATAGGGGACATCGACTTCCGGGTTGTGGCCAAGCATCACTTCGTCATAGAAAACATTAACCGTTCGGCGTGCCATCAGATCGTTACCTCGTTCACGTAGTGTCCGTTATTTGCCGGGTGGGTGTTATGCGCCAATACCGTCATTTCAGGGCGTCCTTCACCTTGTGGGTGAATGCGGCGGCACGAACACCAGTGGTTTTGAAACCCAACCGGGTCCAGGCTGATTTGGCTTCCTTGTTGGACGATGAGTACTCCAGCATCAGATCGTGCGCGCCCCGCTGGTCGGCAAAATCAACCAGGCTTCGCAACAATGCCTTAAAGATGCCGGCTTTACGAAACTCCGGTTCAACCCAGATATCGTCAAGAATGGCCGACCGGTATTCAGACACCGTTGCTTGCTCCCAAATGCTCTGGCTGGACCAAACAGTGACATCCCCCATCCCGACCAGACCCTCACCCGGTTGTTCGGCAACCACGATGCGTTTGTCGGGCGAGGCCAAAGTATCGTCAAGCAGCTCCAGCAGCCGTTGGTATTCTGACTCCCTGAGTTCCAGTTCGGGTCCGCCGGACACATGAAGCGCCAGCTTCTTGAGAAAACTTACCAGCACGGGCAAGTCCGCCCCGGTGGCATCACGGATGGTAAAGGTGGGTGCGGACTTTTTTGTGGCCATCCCGGGTTTTCCTCATCGGTGCAGCGTGTCGTGCAATAACGGGTAAGACAGCGCCTCGTTTAGAGACGCTGTTTATTCACTACCTCAAAAAGCCGTCACGAACCTTTTTTGTCCATAAAGGCTTTCATCATGTCGATGGGCAGTGGAAACACGATGGTCGACGCATTGCCGGTGCTCATGTCCGACAGGGTGGAGAGGTAACGCAGCTGCATGGCGCCGGGGTCTTTCGACATGACCTGTGCGGCCTCAACCAGTTTTTCGGAAGCCTGTAGTTCACCTTCGGCGTGAATCACCTTGGCGCGCCGTTCGCGCTCGGCTTCGGCCTGGCGGGCGATGGCACGCACCATCGATTCGTTCAGGTCGACGTGTTTGATCTCGACATTGGACACCTTGATGCCCCACTCCTCGGTCTGTTCGTCGATAATTTCCTGAATGTCCCGGTTCAGCCGGTCGCGCTCTGAAAGCATTTCGTCCAGGTCATGTTTCCCGAGCACCGATCGCAGCGTGGTCTGGGAAAGCTGGCTGGTGGCGACGCCGAAATTTTCGACCCGGATGATGGCACGTTCGGGGTCTACCACCCGGAAGTACAACACCGCGTTGACGCTGACGGTGACGTTGTCTTTGGAAATGACATCCTGGCTGGGGACATCCATGGCGATGACGCGCAGGTCGACGCGCACAATCTGTTGCAGACCGGGAATAACGATGATCAGCCCCGGCCCTTTAACCCCCTGGAATCGGCCCAGAAAGAACACCACGCCGCGCTGATATTCCGGCAGAATGCGGATCGAAGAGATGAGAATAATCAGCAGTAGGGCAATCGGTACTGCATAGGGTATTAGGTCATAGGTCATAACTCCCCCTTTTTGCTTGGCAATGTGCGCCGGCGCCCGGGATAGGCGCCGTTTGTATCAGGATGGGGCTTTTTCAACGTGCGCTGTCAGTCCCTCGATGCGGGTTACCCGGGCGGTGTCGCCCGGTGCGAGCGGGCTTGGGCTTTGGGCTTTCCAGCGTTCTCCGTTCAGGCGAACAAAGCCCCGGTAGTCACCGTTCTGTTGTTGGGTGAACGCCTCCAGAATATCGGCCATTTCGCCTTGCATCTGTTCTACCCCACTGACCACCTTGCGTTTGTTCAGCGTTAGAAAACGCGTCATGGCCCAGAGCATGAAGCCGCTGGCCACGGCCGCGACGCCGCCGATCAGGGGCAGCGAGACCTGCTGGTTGGTGCCGTCCATCAGGATGATCGAGCCGACGACGAAGGCGATAACCCCGCCGATCCCCAATACTCCGAAACTGGGCATAAAGGCCTCCCCGACAATGAAGGCGAGGCCGAGCAGAACCAATGCCAGGCCTGCGTAGTTGACCGACAACACCTGGAACGCGAACAGGGCCAAAATCAGACAGATGACGCCGATCACCCCCGGGTAGAGTGCACCGGGGTTGGACAGCTCGAAGAGGATGCCGTAGAAGCCGATCAGCATGAGAAAGTAGGCAATGTTCGGATCGGTGATGATCGATAACAGCTTGGTGCGCCAGTCTGGTTCGATTGGGGTCAGTGACAGATTGGCGGTGTTTAGCGTCAACTCACCGGTTGCCAGTCTTACCACACGACCGTCGATCTGGTTGAGCAGGTCGTTGAGGTCGGTAGCAACCAGGTCAGCGACGTTCATTGCCACGGCGTCTTCGGCCCCCAGATTGACCGCTTCGCGCACGGCGCGTTCGGCCCAGTCCGCGTTGCGGCCATGGCGCTGTGCCAGCTCACGGATGTAGGCGACGGCATCTTCCATCATCTTGCGGTCCATGGCTGAACCGCCCCGGTCCGCGCCCTGGTTTGAGGGTTGAGAGTCGCCCGTGTCTTCGGCCGTGTTGTCGTCGCCGGATGCAGAGTCACCGTCAGACGAGTCAGACGATTGGGTGTCGTCTTCACCGGTGGGTGAGCCGGGCAGACCGCCCATTTGCACTGGCGTCGCCGAGCCCAGATGCGTGGCCGGAGCCATGGCAGCAATGTGGCTGGCAAACATGATGTAGGTGCCCGCACTGGCCGCCCTTGAGCCCGAGGGGCTGACGTAAGTGGCCACCGGGACCGGCGAGGCCAGAATGCCCTGAATGATACTGCGGGTGGATTCCAGCAAACCGCCGGGGGTGTCCATTTGAATGATAACGAGGCGGGCGTTTTCGTCGGCGGCCCGTTCCAGGCCGCGGCGCAGGTAATCGAGCGTAACGGGCCCGATGGCCCCGTCTATGGTGAGCACCAGCGCCTGCCCGGGTGCGGCGTCTTCACCACCTTGTTCTGCCAGGGCGCTACCGGCCTGGGAACCAATGGCCAGCAGCAGGCCTGTTAGCAGCAGGGCGCACCAGAACCCAGCCAGGGACGTGCGGGTGGATTCGACTCGGTTGGCATCGTTGCTCGGGATCATTGGAGACTCCGTTAAGCGTGGCCGTTGGGCGGCGAACCGGTGATGGGCCTCGTCAGGGCGCCAGACAGGCGGGCCACATGCGTTACCTGTGAGTCAAGGGTAGCAGATGCCGGACGATTTGGTGGGTCTCCTGGTAGCTGTTGCGAATGTACTCCTTGACGGAGCCTGGTTGGCTATTCAATAATTATTGAATGATTGAAAAACAAGCGGTTGTTCAAAAGTTGGAAGCGTTGGCTCATGAAACGCGGCTGGATGTCTACCAAATGCTGATGCAGGCCGGACCCAAGGGCGCGGCTGCCGGATGGCTGGCGGAACAATTGGCAGTGGCGCCGAGCGCTCTGTCGTTCCATCTAACGCGCCTGAAGCAGGCAGGCCTGATCCACTCCCGGCGGGTGGGGCAAAGCATCCTCTACGCCGCCGACTTTGAACAAATGCAACATCTGGTTGGGTATCTGACCGAAAGTTGCTGTCGGCAGTCTGAAACGCCGTGTGGGCCAGTCTGCCAATGAGCCGGGTTACCCCGGCAGCCATTCATTGTCCGAATTGGAGGAGGTCGCCGTGAGTGAGCTCATTTCCCGTGACGAATTGAAAGCCAAACTCGACCGTAACGACTCGTTCGTCCTGATCGATACACTCCCCAGCGACGCTTTTCAGCAAGCGCACTTGCCGGGAGCGATTAATATTGTCTCTGACGATATTCTGGAGGAAGCACCGAAGCAGGTGCCGGACCGGGATACCGAGATTGTGGTCTATTGCGGCAATGGTCCATGCAAGCGCTCATCACGGTCGGCCGAACGCTTGCGGCGTTTGGGCTACACCCGGGTACGCGATTATCACGAAGGCAAGGCAGACTGGCGCGAAGCCGGGTTGCCGCTTGAGACCTCCTGACCGATTAAGGAATCGACATGCATCTGATCACTACCGCTGCCTTATTCATCGTAACGGCGATTGCGGAAATTGTAGGTTGTTATCTGCCCTATTTGTGGCTAAACCGTCAGGGGTCGCCCTGGCTGCTGGTTCCGGCCGCTGCTAGCCTGGCTTTGTTTGCCTGGTTGCTTACACTGCACCCGGCAGCCAGCGGGCGCGTGTATGCGGCCTACGGTGGTGTGTATGTGATAACGGCACTGGTGTGGTTGCGTGTGGTCGACCAGGTAAAACTGACGGCCTACGACTGGGTGGGGGCGGGCGTTGCACTCACCGGCATGCTGATCATCGTCAGTGGTTGGCGTGCACCAGCCGTCTGATATCTGAAAATGCACCAGGAAGGTCTGACATGTTAATCGGGGAGCAAAGTGGGCGGGAAGCAAAGTGGACAGCCACCATCGTGGTAGCAGTACACTGTGGTGGGTGTCCGTTTACGCCCTAACAAACTGGAGGCGGTGGCAGATGAAAGTGGTGTTAATTACCGGGGCATCATCTGGCATTGGGAGAGCGTGTTCGGTGCATCTGCACCACCTGGGTTACCGGGTGTACGGTACCAGCCGATACGCTGCAAAAGCACAGGACGGGGGCGTTTCAGCAGACAGTGATGGTGTCCCGCTGCTGAGAATGGACTTGACCGATCAGGCGTCTATTGCCAGCGCCATAGACCAGGTCTGGCAACTGGAAGGGCGGTTGGATGTTGTCGTTAATAATGCAGGCAGTGGTCTTGCCGGGGCGGTGGAAGACACCGCTATAACAGAGGCCCGGGCACAGCTGGACACTAACTTCTTCGGTATGGTTCGGGTTTGCCAGGCAGTTATCCCCCTGATGCGAGAGCAAGGCAGTGGGCTGATCGTAAACATCAGTTCCATGGCCGGTGTCGTTGGTATTCCCTTTCAGAGCTTTTACAGTGCCAGCAAGTTTGCTGTAGAGGGGTTTTCGCAAGCGTTGCGAGGAGAAATTCGCTCCAGCGGTATCAGGGTTGTGGTGATCCGCCCCGGGGATTTCAATACGGGCTTCACGGCAAACCGTAAAAAACTACAACCAACGGCCGGTTCGCCTCACAGCCAAGCTTATACGACGGCACTTGGTATTATGGAGCGTGACGAAGCAAGCGGGCCCGTGCCGGAGCTGATCGCCAGGCAACTGGCGCGGCTCCTGGCCAGTAAATCACCGCCGCTATACACAACCGCCGGCTCAATTAGCCAGCGCTTTCTGATAGCACTCCGGCTGTTAATGCCGATGTCGATTTTTGAACGGCTCATCAAAGCCTACTATCGGCTGTAGAGCGGCGACCCGACAATTTTATCCAGAGTCGAGTCGAGACGAAAAAAAGCCGTCGGATTGCGACGGCTTTGAGAGCATGAATTAAACAAACGAACAATTAGAACAACTCGGCGAAGGCCTGTTCGTTATCCTGATCATTGAAGCTGAAGTCAATGTCATTGATGGATACGGCATCGCGTCCTTCGGAGGTGTTTCCAACTTCTGCGATAACGAAAGCAGTAAAGTCCACTGTGCTGCTCATATCTGATGAGCCATTGTCCGTGCAGGCTATCAAGCCAAGACTCAAGGCAAGAACGGCGGTTCCACTTACTAAGCGATTCATAGCAGACTCCTTAGTTTGGTGAGCCAGCGAGTGGCGTCGCCAGGTAAGGGAAAACAGTTTGCAACTCACTGGCAGTCAGTAGCACGCCGTCGGTGTATTCAAGTTGGCCGTCGGGGGCATCAGCAGCATCGGCCAACACACCCATGGCGACCCGCAGAGAAACATCGACGGTGTCATCGACCGGACGACGGCCATTCGGGAAGCCGGCATTGTCGCCACCGAGCACACCCAGATCGTTTTGACCTGCTGCGGCTGTCGCGGCGATGGCCGGGTTCAGGCGCAGCATCTCAGAGGCAGTGACGCCAACGGGCATATTCACATCCGGCACGCCCGTCAGGAACGCGGTCACCAGGTCTTGTCGTGGGAAGTTATTAGGGGCTGTTACCCCGAACAGTATTTCCAGTAATTCTGGTAGCGTTGGGTGGGTAACGTAGTCAATGAACTGACCATCGTTCATCGGCTGACTGGCGTTAAAGGCGTCTTTGTCTTTCAGGCCAATGACCACTTCATTCACCAGGGGCATACCCAAACGAGACACCTGAGCCCAGGCACCGCCTTCTACCGTGGCACCCTTGCCGTTGGCCATGGGGTCGGGGTTGATAACCCGAGCTTGACGGACGCTTGCCGTTGTCCAGGCGCCTATCACGGGTTCACCGTTGCCGTTCACGGCTGTGCCAGTCAGGCAGGCTGTGGGTACTTCCAACGCCAGTGAGGTCACATTCTTGTCAGCCAGGTCGCCGGCACCTTCGGCATCTCGGGCACCCAGTGGGTCGGTATTCACCAGGTCAAAGATTTCCCCGAGGTTAACAGCAAAGGCTTCTTTGCGCTGACCGACAAAGACTTTTCCATCTACATTGCAGCCGGGAATTGCCATGCTGTAGATGTGGTCATCGGCATAAGCTTGGTAGTCCCCAAATGACTTGCCACCAATGTTATCCAGCGGTTTACGGAAGCTGGTGGTGCCTGTCGTTGAGTTAACCACGGTCTCGTGAGTGCCGGTGCGCCGGTCGCCACGGATAACCGTTATTTCATACTCCTGACGAGCCTGAACATTGTCCGTGTCGGTTGCAGTCGGGCCAATGCCGCCGATGTTTTTTAAAGGAACAGAGACCGCTTTGGTTTCACCCGCATCGCCTACGTTCAGTTGCAGATCGTTCTGCACATCGGAAAATCGGATTTGAAAGGTAATGTCTTCCTGTGCATTGCCATCGTTGTCGATGTGAATTTCGTAAATGGCGTCCGAATCCAGATCAAAATAGTTGGGACCGCCGTAAGCATCTTGTAGCGGCAGGTAGTTGGCGATCAATGTCACGTAATCTTCCCGACCGGTTTCATAGCTGCGAAACATATAGAAATCCGTTGCATCCACCTTCGGGATTTCCGTGATAAAGGGTGCTTCGCGGTGGCTAGCACCGTGGCTTAGGGTAGCAGTCAGGCAAATGCCTGCGATTGCGCTTGCCAGAGCAGTGCGTTTCAGAATTCTTGTCATCATTGTCTCTCTTATTCGTGGTGGGTTTGCACTGTAGGAACGAGTGGTGCGCGAAGGTGGATGCAAAAAAAATGGTTTATTTTTCTTTTTTAATTAATTGAATCCACATTGGGATGAGCCACGTAGAGGGAGGCTGGGTACAGTAAATTGGCTGGCTTGCGGTGTTGTTTGTGAGTGCTGGGTTCAGAGAGAAAATTCCATGACTGTATCGGATAGCATTGCCAATGGCACCGAGAGCATGAACTCTTCCCTGGTCTCGCGTGAAGTGATTGCCGATTCGATTGAGACATTAGCCGGTTGTGGGGATTCGACGGGCGCACTGCCTTATTGAGACACTCACACCGGACAGCTATCAATAACCATTTCCCGATTGCTTTTATTAATAGATTAGGGTGGGTGTTCGTTTTAGCTACGTTGGCCCTCATTCCCGTTTGACTTAGCTATACTTCTGATTCGGTCTTACTTTCGGGAATTCCTTGTGGCGGCCTATCAGATTCTGGATTGCGACTTGCACGACTACTTGGAGATAGCTTGCATGCATCGCTATGACCTTTTAGTTGAGCTTCTGAGCGGTGGGCAATTCAATGCCCGGGCGTTAACGACCTATACGGCCAAGGGCAAAGGGGAGTATCTGGTGCTGGAGGCAGATGCTGGCCAGCAGGAGGTGCGTATCGACCGGTTGCTCGCGATCACCCCGCTCAACCCCAAGGCCTGTTTCGGCCGTGTCACGTTCAAGCCTTAAACAGGGTTCGACCATTAATACACCCAACCGGATTGAGCAAAATTTTATTGTACTAAGCCCGGACAAAAAGGCGTTTATAGAGCTAGCCGGTGGTGTTTGTGTTGCACAATAAGCCCAAAGGCGTAATCCCCGCCGAGCCCGGATTGTGGGAATGGTCTGTCAGAGTGCTTTCGACCACAGCAGCATCCTGCGCACTCGTTACCGGTGCTGAACCGGGCCAGCCCTGAAAGCTGGCTATTTGAAGTCTGAGGTGCCGTTATAGCTGTTGAATATCAGTGACAATCCTGACCGGATGAACGTCGGATTTCGTCAGTGACGGATTTAACGATTCCAGTTTATCGCCCAGCTCCTGCAGGGTGTCCATGCGATTTCCAGGCGAGGGGTGGGTGCTCAGAAATTCCGGCCCACCACCGCCAGCTTCCGACATTTTGCGCCACAATGAAACTGCCGCGTCCGGTCGGTAGCCAGCACGAATCGCCAGTTCAATTCCGATCTCGTCGGCCTCGCGTTCGGCGTCCCGGCTGTTGGGCAGTTGCAGGGCCAGCTGCGCGGCGAGGGCGCTTCCGGTTAATACGTAGCCATTTTGATCCGTTACTTTGGAGGTAATGGCCAACCCGGTATTCACCAATATAGCCTGGGACATTTTCTCGGCCGTGTGGTTGGCCAGGGCGTGGGAGATTTCATGGCCCATGATCTGGGCGATTTCGTCATCGGTCAGGTTCAGCTTGGTGACGATGCCGGTGTAAATGGCCATTCGGCCACCCGCCATGCACCAGGCGTTCAAGGTTTCCGGGTCGTCGATAATGGCGACACTCCAGTCCCAATCCCGCGAGCCGGGGTATTTCCTGATGGCTTCGGTGACCAGGCGACCGGTGATCGTCGAGATGCGATTAGTCCAGGCATCATCCGTAACCAGGCGATGCTCTCGGGTAATGTCCGTTACCGTACTCAAATAGGCCGCCTTTGACTCGCTGATGGCCATGTCCGGCGATATCAGCAT
>NZ_JBBECH010000038.1:0-75774 GCF_040881935.1 Saccharospirillum sp.
CGTGTTGTATAACTTCCCCTGCGCCTGAGCTTTGCTCGGCGCACCAAGTTTCGGAATTCACATTGGCTGCATCGCCTTGAGCCCGCGGCGGATGGCAGGGCTGCTCCTGCGGGGGCGCCGTAAATACATCCATGTAGGCTTAACTTCGGCATCCATGCCTCAGATACCCCCGCAAAAGCAGCCCTGCCACCCGTCGCTAACCTATTGCGTACTCCGGAGTTTGAAGGGTAAGAACCAATCCAGCACACTGGGTTCAACGAGTCGGATACCGATCAAAGGTCGGTGACTGCTCAACGCCTTCAACCCAATGCGGTCGTTCCGACCAGAAAATGCGATCATCCGGCGTCACTTCAGGCTCACCATCCAGGCTGCCAGCCGGTACCACCAGAAACTTTCCGCTGCGGTTCACGTAAGGCAGGCCAGACCCACAGGTCGCACAGAATTGCCGAGTCCAGTGCTTGGCCGTCGGCAATTCAAAGCGTTTGATCTGATCCTCACCCTGCTCCCAGGTAATGGCATCCGGCACGGTAAACAAATTAGCGGCAAAGGCCGACCCGGTAGAGTGCCGGCATCTGTCGCAATGGCACAGATGAAAAGCCGACACCGGTCCGTTGACCACAAACCGAACCGCGCCACATAAACAGCCACCAGAGACGGCATTTAATGCATTAGTCATTTTGAACCTCTTTTTTTGTATTGTTCAAATTTAGTATAAACGCAGGGTCAAGTGCTGGTCACCGGGTATGCCTATCCGGTGGCCGGGCACGAACGAATGGCTAAACAGCCAACCAAACCAACAAACTAAACAAGCCGCGTCATAAACACACTGTTTGGGTCTTCTATATAATCGCCAAAGGGTAAACACACTTCAAAGCCGAAGCGGCTATACAGCGCTCGGGCTGCTGTAAAATAGTCCATTGAGCCCGTCTCCAGACTGAGCCGATTCAGTTGCTGATCTTTGGCTTGGTCCAGCAAATGTTGCAGTAAATGCTGGGCCACGCCCTGGCGTCGAAAAGCCGCTGCGGTACGCATCGATTTGATTTCGCCGTGTTCGGCAGTCAATCGCTTTAACGCACTGCACCCAGCGAGGCATTCGCCCCGCCCTTCATTATCGGTTGCCCATAGCGTCCAGAAGGTGACGTCCGATTGTTTGAGACCATCCAGATCCAGCGCGTGCTTGCTTTCTGGCGGCGAGGTGGCGTTCATGTCCGCCAGATGCTCTTCCAACAGTAGCGCTATTTCAGGCCCGCTCAGATCATCGATCCGAATTCGGAAGTCTGGCTTGGTCGTCGGTGTCCTGACGGTCATCATGGGGCTCACTGTATTGGTCTCGTTGGGATGATTATTACTCGCTGCCAATAGGTGTGCAATCAGGTTTAAAGGCATCGGCAAACAAGACAACCTCATCGAAACCAAGATAGACTGATCCACACTATTGTCTGGTTCGGATCCGGAAATGTTCAAGCAATTACGAGTTAGGTCAGGGCTATGGATACTCGCCTTGTGTTTGCTCGTCAGCCCATGGGTTGTGGCAGAATACACGACTGATGCCAGCATCCAGCAAACCCTGGATCAGGTAAGCACGCAGACCAACCAGTTAAACCAGCGCCTGAGTTCCGTGCAACGACAGCATGATCGGCTGCTGACCAATGAAGCGGCGTTGAACGAGCACATCATAGCGCTGACCGGCAGCGGCCTGGTGTTTCGTGTTCTGCAGGAACAAAACATTAACCTGCCTAAGCTAGACTTCGATCCGGGGCTCTCTGACCTGATCGCCGATGCACGGCTGACACAGTTTAACGTGAGCCAACAGCAGCAAGAGATCCAGGATAACCCCAACGACTACCCGGCCAATGTGCGACTGCCCGAATTGCAGGACCGCCTGCAAGAGCTAGTGGTGACTGCCGTCAGTCTGCAGCAGGCCCAGCACGAGCTTACCGAGACGGCCGACCGCCTAAGGTCCAGCATTATTGAACAGTTGTTCTGGATTCCGAGCAACCCGGCGTTCAGTCTGAGCTGGTTCACCACTGCGCCTGGCGCTCTGGTGCAGCAACTTACCCGCCTGAATGATCAGTTCTCAGTCAGCCTGACTCCGGGTGACCTGTCACTCTGGCATTGGTTGGGCGCCTTGCTTTTCCTGCCTGCTGTCGCCCTGTACTGGCTGCGCCCTCGTTTAAAGACAGCGCTGGCGACAACGTTGAAGACCGGTACGGCCGCCTTCTACCTGCCTACACCTCAAACAGGGTCAACAGCGGAAGCAGAAACCGCAGGTTCCAATCCCTTGTCCACACTGCTGGCGCTGGCCTTGACTGCGGCGATCACGGCACCGGTCAGCCTGACTTTGCTGGCGATCGGCAACTTGTTTTCCGGCCCCCAGGCACCTAACACCCTGGTGCTCGGCCCCGCCCTTACCGCCATCGCGCTAAGCTTGTTTGTCGTACAATTCTTACGCAGAATCCTGGCACCCGGACAAGTCGCTGAGGTCGATTTTCAATGGCCAGACAAGGCCCGCCAAACACTGCATACCTTTGTTCGGCATTTTGCCTGCGTTCTGCTGCCTACCAGCGCCGTGTTAACGCTGGCTGTTCAGCAAGGGGCTGCGCTGAGCAATGATGTACTGGGGCCGGTCATACTGATTGTAGCGAGTGCCCTGGTTGCCTATTTCTTTCGCATGCTGCTGAAACAGCTACCGTCTGGTTTCGCACCGGCCGGTGTGCGCTGGATGCTCAACCTGGTTCTGGTGTTGCTGCCGCTGAGCCTGGTGGTGCTGACATTGACCGGTTATTACTACACCAGCTTGCAGCTGACCGGGCGCTTCCTGGCCACTTTTTATGTCCTCAGTGGTTGGGTGATCGCAGAGGCCAGCGCACGCCGGGCCATTGAGGTATCCAGTAACCGGCTTCGCCTGCAACGGGAAGCCGAAATACAGGTGTTACGAGAGCAGCGTGACGCACAACGAGCCAAAGATCCGGACAAACTTCAGGAACCTTTACCCGATATGACAGCAGAGCTGCGTCAGGTGCGGCAACAGACCCAGCGTCTGGTTCGCTTTCTGCTGCTGACCGGTTTTGGCGGCTTGCTGTATTGGGTCTGGGCGGATCTGGTGGGGGTATTTGGCTATCTCGACTCACTGGTTATCTGGCAGTACGGCACGGCTGAAAGCCCGGGTAGCATGAGCCTGTTGGACTTGGCGTCATTTTTCTTCATCGTCTTACTGTCGCTGTTTCTCGCTGCCAATCTGCCTGGCCTGCTGGAGATGCTGGTGCTTTCCAGGCTCAGTTTGCGGCAAGGCAGCGCCTATGCCATAACCACGCTGCTCAACTACATCCTTACCGGCATTGGTCTGGTACTGGCGTTGTCGAGCCTGGGGGTCAGCTGGGACAAACTGCAGTGGCTGGTGGCTGCACTCAGTGTCGGGCTCGGCTTTGGGTTGCAGGAGATATTTGCCAACTTCGTATCCGGGCTGATCCTCTTGTTCGAACGGCCCATACGCATCGGTGATATCGTAACCCTGGGTGATTTATCGGGCGTGGTCCGTCAGATCCGCATTCGTGCCACCACCATTACCGATTTTGACCGCAAAGACATCATCGTACCCAACAAAACCTTTGTCACCGACCAGCTCATTAACTGGTCGCTCACCGACACGGTGACCCGGGTCATCGTACGGGTAGGCGTTGCCTACGGTTCAGATCTCGATAAAACACGGGCACTCTTGCTCAGTGCCGCGAAGGCAAACCCCCGCGTACTGGACGAACCGGAACCCCAGGTTCTGTTTCTCAATTTTGGTGCCAGCACGCTTGACCATGAATTACGCATTCATGTGAAAGAACTTCAGGACAGAAACCCAGCAATCGACGAAATTAACCGCTACATCGACCGGGAATTCAAACGGGCGGATATCGAGATTGCGTTTCAGCAAATCGACATTCACCTGCGCAACGGCGAAGGCTTGGACAAACTGATCAGCCGCCAACCGCCTCAATCAAGCCAGTGAATTCGCCTACTCACCGGCCAAAATCCAGGATGCTGCCTTTTCGGCGATCATCAGCGTCGGTGAGTTGGTATTGCCGCTGACGATGGTGGGCATGATACCCGCATCCACGACGCGCAAGCCGTTCACGCCCCACACCTTCAGATGGGCATCCACCACTGCCAGCGGGTCGTCGGCCACGCCCATCTTGGTGGTGCCGACCGGGTGGAAAATGGTGGTGCCAATGTCGCCAGCCAACTGCACCAGTTCTTCGTCACTTTGGTATTCAAGACCTGGCTTTATTTCCTGTGGTTGGTATTTGGCGAAGGCTGGTTGGGCGGCAATGCGACGGGTTACCCGCAGCGAATCAGCGGCCACTTTGCGGTCTTCTTCGGAGCTGAGGTAATTCGGGCTGATGGCCGGTGCCTTGTGTGGATCCGCACTGCGAATCTGAACCCGGCCGCGGCTGGTCGGGTTGAGGTTGCAAACACTTGCGGTGATCGCCGGGTAACGGTGCAATGGCTGGCCAAACGCATCGAGGCTCAGCGGTTGTACGTGATACTCAAGATTAGGGTGCTCGTAACCGGGCGAGCTGCGGGTAAAAGCACCCAATTGTGACGGTGCCATACTCATCGGGCCAGATCGGGTGAGCAGATACTCAAGCCCGATGCGAGCTTTGCCCAGCCAGGAACTGGCCATGGTATTCAGGGTTTGGGCACCGCTGACGCGATAGACTGACCGAATCTGCAAATGGTCCTGAAGGTTTTCGCCGACACCGGGCAAATCTTTCACCACATCGATACCGTTAGTCTGAGACAGAATGGCCGGGCCAATACCCGATACCTGCAACAACTGCGGCGACCCGATGGCACCGGCCGACAGTACTACTTCGCGTCGTACCCGGACAGACCGCGCCTGTCCATCCCGTTCAACGTTAACGCCCACGCATTTTGGTTGCCCATGAGGGTCGGTTTCAACCTCCAGTTTCAGCACCTGCGTTGAATGCCAGACACTCAGGTTCGAACGATGACTAACCCCCCGCAAAAACGCCTTGGCCGTGTTCCAGCGCCAACCCCGGCGCTGGTTGACCTCGAAATAGTCGACCCCTTCGTTGCAGCCGCGATTGAAGTCTCGGGTGTAAGGAATGCCAGCCTGCACCATAGCCGCCGCAAAATCATCCAACACCGGCCATTTAAGGCGTTGCTTTTCAATGCGCCACTCACCGCCATGGCCGTGAAAATCACGGTGATTTTCATCGGCATCGGCACCGGGATCCATCCGGTAATGGTTTTCGTGGCGCATAAAATCCGGCAAGCAGTTTTCCCAGCGCCAGGCGTCATCCCCAACAGACCGGGCCCAAGCATCGTAATCACGTGCCTGACCGCGCATGTAGATCATGCCGTTGATGCTTGAGCAGCCGCCCAGGGTTTTACCTCGGGGGTATATCAGGGCGCGGCCGTTCAGCCCACTATCCGGCTCGGTGCGATACAGCCAGTCGGTGCGTGGGTTGTTGATGCAATAGAGATAACCGACTGGAATGTGAATCCAGTGATAATTATCGCGACCACCGGCTTCGATCAGCAACACGCGGTTGCTGGGGTCTGCACTGAGCCGATTGGCCAGCAGACAGCCGGCGGTGCCTGCCCCGACAACGATGTAATCGAAGACATCGCCAGATAAAGACTGTGACATGAACCCTCTCCGGGCGCTTTGGTAGCGCCCAGCTTAACCCGCATAAAGACTTTGACCATCGAACAATAGTAGGACGTTCAACGCCCCGATCACCTCGTTCAGGCAAATACCTGATCCAGCCTCGCCTTGTACGCTGCCCGTGCACGGTCTTCCATCCAGGCGCCGTCGAAACCATTTAGCAGCAGCGTATGCAGTTGATCGCGGTCGATCAGCCCATGGTTAATTAGCGCACGGTAGTTGTCATTGACGTAACCGCCAAAGTAGGCCGGATCGTCGGAGTTGATGGTGGCCTTGAGGCCCGCAGCCAGCATGGCCGGAATCGGATGCTGTTTCAGATCGTCGATGACCTGAAGCTTGTGATTCGACAAGGGGCACACGGTCAGTGTGTAGCCGCGCTCTACCAGTACCTTAACCAGCGCCGGGTCTTCCATCGCGCGATTGCCATGGTCGATCCGGTCCACTTTTAGCAGGTCTATTGCCTGCCAGACATACTCCGGCGGGCCCTCTTCACCGGCGTGCACGGTGATGATCAGCCCCAGTTCACGGCAGCGGGCAAAGACACGCGCAAACTTCTCAGGCGGATGCCCTTTCTCGCCGGAATCCAGCCCCACAGCATGAATTCGATCCAGGTACGGCTCGGCGATAGCCAGGGTTTCAAATGCGCTTTCTTCGGACAGGTGCCGGAGAAACGACATGATCAGCCGGAAACTGATACCAAATTCAAGCTCACCCTGTTGCAGCGCCCTTTCGATGCCATTGAGCACAGTTTCAAAGGCAATGCCCCGCTCCAGATGCGCCTGAGGGTCAAACATGACTTCGGTATGAACCACATTGTCGGCATGAATGCGTTTGAGATAGGCAAAAGTCAGGTCATAAAAATCCTGCTCGGTTTGCAACACCGACATGCCCTGGTAGTACAGATCCAGAAACTCCTGCAAGTTGCCAAACTGGTAGGCCTGCCTTACCGCTTCGATATCAGCATAGGGCAATGTAATACCATTACGTTCGGCCAGTGCAAACATAAGCTCTGGCTCCAGGCTACCTTCAATGTGCAAGTGCAGTTCCACCTTGGGCGCCTGGTCTGCAAGTTCGGCTAAAGAAACGGTCATAATACGATCCACTTTCGATGTCTTATTAGTAAGTCACTTTGGGTAAGTTTGGACTTTTCACCCAAACGAGTGCCAGGTGACTGGTGCGTACGACTGACATTCAGGCAACGCTTGACTGGGTTTGTGTTTGTCCCCGGTATTCGCCGCTGAAATAATGATCGGCGATGGCCTGGTGCAATTCGTTGAACGAGATTTGCAGTGTATCGACAAAATCATGCAGCAAATCCGGTGTATGCGCCATTTTTTCCATGTTGGCATTGACCAGGCGCGGTAGCAAATCATCCACGAGTGCCTGCACCTCCTCATGACGTGGCAGATCTTCCAGTTCAAAAGAGAGCTGCCCCAGGCAACTGGCCACAGCACGCGGAAAGAATTCGTCCTGCAGTAAAAAGCGCAACACGTCCGGCCCTCGCACCCGCAAGCGAACTTGTTGACGGTACATCTGATAGCCGGTCAGGGATTTCAGCACGCTCATCCACTGCAGATTCTCAAAGGGCGTCAGATCATCCGGGCTGCGGGGCAGCAGGTTAGCCGAGCGCACATCAATGATGCGCGTCGTCATATCGGCTCGCTCCAGGTTCCGGCCGAGCATCAGAAAGGTGTGTACCTGGGTGTGGCTTAATGAGCCTTCGATCAACCCGTTGATGGCCTGACAACTGCGAATCACGCGTTTCAAAAAAGCATCCCGCTTGCGCGAGGTGATACCGGCTTCAACCTGCTTAAGCGTATCCAGATAGAGTGTATTCAACTCCTCCCAGACCTCGCGGGGCATAATATCACGCGTGGTGCGCAGGTTTTCCCGTGCCGACTCCAGCGACGAAATAATCGACCCCGAATAATGCAGATCGACGCACAGAAAATTCAATACATTGTCGGCACTGCGTGTTTCATAATGCTCATCGAACAGTTCTTCGGCACCGGTAATGGTGACCAGCGAATCCCAGTCGAGCCGGGTAGTGCGGGGAAAATCGAGCAGAAGATTACTGGTCACGTTAATCAACCGTGCAGTATCTTCCGCACGTTCCAGATAACGCGCCAGCCAGTAAATATTTTCAGCAACACGAGAAAGCATAGATCACCTCGTTTTGGTCCGTACTATCAAGACGCATCAATTCAAGTCCACAATCCAGGTGTCTTTACTGCCGCCACCCTGAGACGAATTCACCACCAGTGACCCCTTGGTCAGCGCGACCCGGGTCAAACCACCGGTAGTGACGTAGGTGCTGTCCTTTCCGGACAGTATAAAAGGTCGCAGATCAACGTGGCGGGGTTCCAGCTGATCATCAATCAGTGTAGGCGTTGTCGACAATTTAAGCGTTGGTTGTGCCATGTAATTGCGCGGATCGGCCTTGATCAGTTCAGCGAATTTTTCGCGCTCTTTTTTGGTTGAATGCGGGCCGACCAACATGCCATAACCGCCCGACTCGTTGGCGGGTTTTACCACCAGTTCATGCAGATGATCGAGCACATAACGACGGTCATCCTCGCGCATGCACAGATAGCTTGGCACGTTGGCCAACAACGGTTCCTGATCCAGATAATATCGAATGATTTCGGGCACAAAGGCATAAACAACCTTGTCATCCGCCACGCCTGCCCCCGGTGCATTCACCAGAGCCACTTTCCCACTTCGCCAGGCGCGCATTAGGCCGGGTACACCCAGTGTCGATTCCGGGTGAAACACTTCCGGGTCCAGAAACAAATCGTCAACCCGCCGATAAATCACATCCACACGTTTCAGACCGTTCACGGTCAGCATGTGCACCACATCATCGTCATCGACCACCAGATCAGAGCCTTCAACCAGCTCCACACCCATCTGCTGAGCCAGATAGGAGTGCTCAAAATAGGCCGAATTATAGATGCCCGGCGTCATCACAACGATTTGCGGGTCATCGCCGGGCCGGGGCGACATAGAGGCCAGCATGTCGTAAAGCTGACCGGTGTAGTCGTCCACGGGCTGAATTTTTCCGGTCGCGAACAGTTCAGGCAAAATGCGCTTGGTGACGTTGCGGTTTTCCAGCATGTAGGACACACCGGATGGTACCCGCAAATTGTCTTCCAGCACGTACAGTGTGCCGTCGATGTCGCGCACCAGATCCGAACCACAAATATGAGCCCAAACATTGTTAGGTGGGTTAATCCCCACGCATTGTTTGCGAAAGTTGGCAGAATGCGCCAGTACTTCAGCCGGAAACACCTTGTCACGAATAATCTTCTGTTCGTGATACAGATCGTTGATAAACATGTTCAGGGCTTCGACGCGTTGTTTCAGACCAGCTTCGGTTCGCTGCCATTCATCGAGCGGGATGATTCTGGGCACAATATCGAAAGGCCAGGCGCGGTCGATCATGTTCCCTTCGGAATAGACGGTGAAGGTGATGCCCATCACCTGAATCGCCACTTCCGAGGCGTTTTTCAGTTCGGCCAGTTCGCGGCCACCGAGCTCAGCGAGATAATCACACAACATTTCTGCAGCCGGATGTGGCACGCCGGGTCGAGCCATCAGCTCATCATAAAAACCCTTACAGGCGTATGCCGACCAATTTATTTTACTCATCGATGGTGTCTCCTTTACGCGCCCGTTCAGTGGCCTGCCCGATCTGATTTAAGCGCCGCCTCACGTACATGGTCAAAGCGCATGTCCAGGGTATGAGGGTATTCCCCACGCGGCACAGACGTCGTCACCGGCAATGGGCCCTGGGTGTGACCGTGTGACCAGAACCGGGCCAATCTGCGTGCCTCGGCTTCATTGGCGTTGACTGGAAAGTGCTCATAATTCCGGCCCGCCGGGTGTGAAACATGATAGGTGCAACCGCCCAGTGAGCGATCGTTCCAGGTATCGACAATGTCGAACACCAGCGGCGCATGCACCGGTATCATCGGGTGCAGTGCCGAGGGTGGCTGCCAGGCGCGGAAACGCACGCCAGCGACGGCTTCACCTTTGGTACCCGTAGTATGTAACGGCACTGGCCGGCCATTGCAGGTCAGTACATGGCGTTCAGGCACCAGGCCGCTCACCTTAACCTGCAACCGTTCGACCGATGAGTCCACATAGCGGGCCGTACCGCCGCCACTGACTTCTTCACCCATTACGTGCCAGGGCTCAATCGCCTGCCGCAATTCCAGTGATATCTGGTCATACTGCACCTGGCCGTAAAGCGGGAAGCGGAATTCGAGGAACGGCGCCAGCCAGTCGGGGTCAAAATCAAAGCCGTGGTCGCGCAAATCGTGGAGAATGTCGAGCAAATCCGTCCATAAATAATGCGGCAGCAGCCAGCGGTCGTGTAACGCTGTGCCCCAGCGCACCAGCGGTTTGCGATAAGGGTCGACTGCGAAACGGGCTACCAGCGCCCGAATCAACAGCTGCTGCATCACGCTCATGCGCGCATGCGGCGGCATTTCAAAGCCGCGCAATTCGACCAACCCCAAACGTCCGGTAGCACTGTCCGGTGAGTAGAGTTTATCGATGCAGAACTCGGCGCGATGCGTATTGCCAGTAATATCAGTCAGCAGATTGCGCAATAACCGGTCTACCAGCCAGGGTTGCGGTACTTCGCCCGGCGGCATTTGCTGAAAGGCGATTTCCAGTTCATACAACGCCTCATGTCGAGCTTCATCAATGCGCGGGGCCTGACTGGTCGGCCCCATAAACATGCCGGTGAACAGATACGACAGCGCCGGATGATGTTGCCAATAAGTGATCATACTGGCGAGCAAATCCGGACGGCGCAAAAACGGAGAGTCGGTTGGTATAGCACCACCCAGAGTGACGTGATTACCACCCCCGGTGCCGGTATGACGACCATCGAGCATGAATTTGTCGGCACCCAGGCGACTCTGACGGGCAGCTTCGTAGATGGTTTCAGTGACCCGGACGACATCGGGCCAGTTGCTGGCTGGCATAATATTCACTTCAATCACGCCCGGATCTGGGGTAATCATGAATTTTTCCAGGCGCGGGTCAGAGGGTGGCGGATAACCCTCAATGCCTACCGGTATTTTAAGCTCAGCTGCGGTTTGCTCCACGCTGGCGAGCAGGTCTATGTAGTCTTCAAGTTTAGTGACCGGCGGCATAAAGACAAAGAGTTGGCCATCTCTCGGTTCAATACAGAGTGCTGTGTGAATGATGCTCTCGGCCTGGTCCGTTGCCGCTGACTGGTCGAGGTGTTGTTCACTCACCGGCTTGCGTGCCGAGTTGTCTGCTTGCCAGGCGGTATAGCGCGCCGCCACTTCGCCATGAATGTCAGCCAATGGCTGGCGCATCTCAAAGGCGCTCGGTGGCTGATGCTCTTCGGCCCGGTCAGATTCCGGCAAGCTGTCCAGTGGTAAGCGCAAACCCATGGGGGAGTCGCCCGGAATCAGATACAGAGCTTCCCGGCGCAAGGGCCACTCGCTCGACTGCCAGCGATCGCGACGCACGTCACGCCCCAGTGGCAATACGAAGCCGGTTATCTCATCCAGGCCACGTTGCAGCAGTGCCGCCAGACGTCGCCGGCTATCAGTGTCTTTCAAGTCTTCCCGGCTTAAATCCACATCGGCGGGTTGCTGCGCTTCCTGCAGCAAATAGTGATACGCATCCTCGTAACCGGGAATTAAAAACCGGTCACGCACACCGAGCCGATTAGCGACCAGCGCCGCGAACGTTCTGGCAGTCTCGACACTGACGTCAGGGTGTTTGCCTTTTTTGTCAGCAGGCGCGTCACGGAAGGTCGCCAGCCAGCGCTCGTTCTGCCACAGCGCTTTGCCATCTTTGCGCCAGTAACAGGCCAGTGCCCAGCGGGGTAAAGGTTCACCGGGGTACCACTTGCCCTGCTGATAATGCACCAGGCTCCCGGGTGCGAACTCGGCACGCAGCTTGTGCAACAGGGTTTCAGACAAACGGCGCTTGTCTTCGCCGAGTGCGGCTATGGTCCACTCCGGCGCATCCATATCATCGATGGAAACGAACGTTGGTTCACCGCCCATGGTCAGCCGGAGATCCTGCTGATTCAGCTGATCATCTACCTTATCGCCCAGCGCCAGAATGTCCTGCCATTGCTCTTCGCTATAGGGACGGGTTACTCGTGGGTCTTCATGGATGCGGGTCACGCTCATCGAGAAGTTGAACTCGACCTTGCTTTTATCGCTGGCGCCGGTTATCGGTGCCGCACTGGTCGGTTCGGGTGTCGCCGCCAGTGGTATATGGCCTTCTCCGGCAAACAGACCCGAGGTTGGGTCCAGCCCTATCCAGCCGGCGCCGGGTACGAAAACTTCAGTCCAGGCGTGCAGATCGGTGAAATCGACTTCGGTGCCCGACGGGCCGTCCAGCGCCTGCTGGTCGGCTTTCAACTGAATCAGGTAACCTGAGACAAAACGTGCTGCCAACCCCAGATGCCGGAAGATCTGTACCAGTAACCAGGCGGAATCCCGGCAGGAACCGCGCTTGATGTCGAGCGTCACATCGGAATTTTGCACGCCCGGTTCCATGCGCACCAGATACTCAATGTCATGCTGCAGACGCTGGTTGATACTGACCAGAAAATCAGCTGTCGGTCGTTTATCGGAGCTGACACCGGTCAGCCATTGTTTTAATAAAGGGCCGTCTTCGCTGACTTCGAGGTACGGCGTCAGCTCTTTCTTTAGAGCTTCCGGATAATTGAACGGAAAATTTTCGGCGTAGTCTTCGAGAAAAAAGTCGAAAGGGTTAATCACCGTCATCGGCACGATGAGTTCGACATCCACCTGCATAAACCGAACCTTGTCGGGAAACACAACCCGGGCCAGGTGATTACCAAAAGGGTCCTGCTGCCAGTTTATAAAGTGAGGGCCGCCACTGACATGGAGCGAGTAGGCATCAATCGGTGTCCGGCAATGGGGCGCAGGTTTGAGCCGGACCAGGTGCGGGCTGAGCGCAACAGACCGGTCAAAGGCGTAGCGGGTGGAATGCTTGAGCGCAACGCGAAGGGTCATGATACCTATCCTTGTGAGTATGAGTTTGACTTAGCAATTGCTACGCCAGATTAAACAGGCCAAACAGGTAGAGTTTCTTGAGCCGTCGCTTACTCAAACGGCGAGGCACCGTGAATAATATCGTGCACCATACCGAGCTTGCGAATTGCACCGGGTGAGAGCACAAAGGGATACAGATCACCATGCCCCATGCTTCGGTTCAGGCTGTTTAAAGCATAGGTCAGCGGTAACCAGTGCTCCAGCAGACTGTTGATATGAGTATCGAAGTAGGGATTGAAGTGCTGTTCAACACTCTTTTCAGAGTCTTCTGTCACTCTGGGATGCAGACTCAGCCCGAACTGATAGGCGGTCTCGAGCGTGTCGACCATGTGTAGGTAATGCGCCCAGGTCTCCGCCCAGTCTTCCCAGGGGTGTGCACTGGCATAGGCGCTGACGTGGTTTTCCTGCCAGTTTGCCGCCGCTCCCTGGCTATACAGCGTCTCTAAAGCCTGACTGTAATCCTGACGTTCATCGCCAAAACACTGTCGGAATGGTTCAAGCCAGGGGGTATTCCAGACCAGACGATCCCAGTAATAGTGCCCGGATTCGTGCCGAAAGTGCCCTAATATGGTGCGATAGGGTTCCGCCATCTTGCTGCGCATGGCTTCGCGTGTCACCGGGTCGGCTTCGGCGATATTCAGTGTTATGACCCCGTTTTCGTGACCGGTTATTACCCGACCGCTTTCATTAAACTGGGGCGCCGTATCGGCCAGAAACCGGAATGCCAGGCCGAGCTCCTCATCCGCTTTCGGAGTCAGCGGCAAATTCAATTTTAACAGGCTGTACACCAGACGCCGTTTTTCGGTTTCAAGCCGCGCCCAGAGCGTTTTATTGGCCCCGAAACTGAGGTCCGGGATGGTCTGATTCAGACGGCAGGCTACGCAATAGACCTCCTGCGGGGCCTCCGGCAGCAGCCAGTTGCACACACCCTGATGCGCATAATTGCTGCACTGGTAGTAGACCGCGGTGCCCTGGCTACCTGTCGCCACTGACTGCCAGCGACCATCGCCAAGCGGCCGAATCGCCACCATGTCAAAACGATCGAGGTCGAACCCCAGCGCGGCACCACACTGGGTGCACTGGGTGTTCTCGAAATAGACCCGATGACCGCAGGATTCGCACCGGAACAATTGCATAAGTGTACTCAGTCGGATGCAGTTGGTTTATGATCTATAGATATAGAATTTACCATCCAGACTCAAGCGGTTTCGGAACAACAGCCCGTAAACCCACCTCACAGAATCGATCGTCCGGCGGACTCAGACCGATCATGCGCAACCCACTTCCTCACAGCACCCTGTTGCACCAATTACTGGCAGATTACCAAGCCAAACGGTCACAGACTGCACACCGGTATGACGATCTGGTTACCCCGGAAGGTCAGTTTCGGGCACGCTGGCAGCCGCTGGTTGAAGAGCTTGATGAGCTGGGTCTTGACGGCCTGCAACAACGCACCCTGGAAGCCCAGAACCTGCTTCACGAAAATGGGGTTACCTTCAACGTTTACGAAGACGATGTGCGTAAAATGCGCTCCTGGCAACTGGATCCAATCCCCTATGTCATCAGCCCGCAAAGCTGGACCATGCTGGAACAGGGCCTGAAGCAGCGGGCGCGGCTGCTCGAATGCCTGGTGACCGATTTATACGGTGAGCGTCGAGTTATCAGGGACGGTATTTTACCGCCCGAACTGGTCTATACACATCCCGGCTGGTTGTTCCCGGCGGCAGACACCGGCAATTTATACGCGCGCCCAAACGTTATTTTTCAGGGCATGGATGTGATGCGCAACGAGGATGGCGAATGGCGCGTGCTGGGTGACTGGACTCAGGCGGTTTCGGGTGTCGGTTATGCGCTGGAAAACCGCATCATTTTGTCGCGCGCTTTGTCCCGACTGTACCGGGACGCACCACTGAGCCGGCTGGCTGGCTTTCTGCAAGCCTACCACCGCTGCCTGTCGGAACTGGCGCCGCATCGCCGGGGAAACCCAAACATCGTGCTGTTCACGCCAGGCCCCGGCAGCTCGGGCTATTTTGAGCATGCCTGGCTCGCCAACTACATGAACTTTTCACTGGTTGAGGGCGGTGACCTGGTAGTGCGTGATGGCCAGGTATCGATGCGGACGCTGGGTGGCCTGAAAGCGGTCGATGTCATCGTCCGGCAAATTACCGATCCCTGGTGCGACCCGCTGGAGTTACGCGGCGACTCTTTGCTGGGCGTTCCCGGATTAATGCAGGCGGAACGGCGCGGTGAAGTCGCCATCGCCAACAGCCTGGGGGTCGGCGTGCTGGAACATCCTGCGCTGGCCGGGTTTTTGCCCGGGTTATGCCAGTACCTGCTTGGGGAACCCTTGCAGCTGACCGGTCGCGACGTACTCTGGTGTGGCACACCGCACTACCTGAACACCGTCCTGGACAATATGAACGCCTGGCAGATCCGGGCTGTTCAGGATGCTACCAAGCCGATCATACCGGCCGAGTTGACGCCCGACGCACTGGCAATCTTGCGTCAGTCCATTATTCAGGCACCCCACCTGTACGTGGCCGAGCAACCGCTGAAACCAGCCTCCTCGCCCAGCTATAACCTGCAGCACAATAAAGTGACCCCGCAGCCCGTCTGTTTGCGTTTTTTTGCTCTGGCTGACCCGAGCGAAGGCAATACCGAACCCGCAGACCTACCGCATCGCATCATGCCTGGTGGCCTCGCCTGGGTGGCCCCACCGGGTACCCCGGTGATGGAAAGCACGATCGTTAAGGATATATGGGTTCTGTCACCGGTCGCCCAACCCCATATCAGCCTGTTGCAGCGTGCCAAGGGGCCCATTCTGGTAACCCGTGATGGCATGGATTTGCCCAGCCGTGTTGCCGAAAGCCTGTTCTGGATTGGTCGCTACGGCGAACGGTTGGATAACCGGTCACGGTTACTGCGTGAAACCCTGACCAGCCTGGTCGAAGAAGGCCAGTTGCGTTTGACCGATACACTGCTGCCCGACCTTTTTACCGCTCTGAAACTGGAGTTGCCGGACTCACTCGACCCAGACGAAGATCCCTCCGCACGGACTCCCACAGAGCCTCCGGTCGCCGTTGAGCAATTCATCACGTTGCGAAAAATACTGCTGGATATGTTTCAACATTCCGATAACGAAGGCTTGCCCCGGTTGTTCTATGCCATGTTACGCAACAGTCGTGCGGTGCGTGATCACCTCGGTGACGACGCCTGGCGTACCATTAACACCCTGCATCAGACGTTCAGCGACCTACCCAACATCCAGGGCGCCAACGCCGGACAGCGCGGACTGGAAGAGATCGTTACCTTGCTGGCGGCCTTTTTCGGGCTCTGCAACGAAACCATGCCGCACCATTTTGGCTGGCGTTTTATGGACATTGGCCGCATAACCGAACGTTGCATCGCCAGTCTTGAGCTATTGAAGCTGGCCATGATCAGCGCCCGCAGGCCAGGTACCGACCTGTGGGAAACAGTGCTGGCCACGACTGACAACCTGACCGTCTATCGTCGGCGCTATCGTTCGCAGTTGTACCCGGCTGCAATTCTCGATCTGCTGCTGTTTGATGAAACCAACCCGCGCTCGGTTGGCTACATGCTGAAACGACTGGAAACCCAGATTGAACACCTGCCCCACCCTGAGACCACGCCATTTCGCAGCCAGGAAACCCGGCTAATCATCCAGGCAACCAGTCATCTGCACCTGGTCGATCTGGATTCACTGACCGACCTGGAGAACTCGGCCAAGGCCCAGGCAGCCCTGGAAACCCTGCTCGACCAGTTGCTGACGCCACTCTATGCGCTCTCTGATGCGATCTCGCACAGCCATTTCAGCCACGCTGAAACCCCCAAACAACTGGTGACGTTGCAAGGGTCCGTTACATGAAATACCAACTGCGCCACACCACTCACTTTGAATACAGCAGCCCGGTAACGCTCAGCCACAACGAGGCACGTTTGCTGCCAAGAGACCTCGACGTTCAGCGCTGCACGAATACCCGACTGACGATCTCGCCAACGCCATTGCGCCAGCATGAGCGCCTCGATTTCTTCGGCAATCGAGTGCTTTATTTTGTCATCCAGGATATCCACGACAGCCTGGAAGTCACCATACGCAGCCGGATTACCACTCAAAAGCGGTTAGAACCCACCGGCGATGCTGTTCATTCAGGGTGGGAAACGGTGGTTCAGCATCTGGCACCGGACAGTGGCGGAAAGGCGACTATAGCAAGCCCGGAAACCCTCGATGCGCGGCTGTTTACTCTGAACTCTCCGTTCGTTAAACGCAGCGAAGCACTTAGACGTTTCGCGCTGGACTGTTTCAGCCCGCAGCGATCATTGTGTGACTCGGTACTGGCACTCAATCAGAAAATTTACCGGGAATTCAGCTACGACCCAGAGTACAGCACTCTGGCGACTCCGCTTGAGGACGTGCTAAAAGACCGCAAAGGTGTGTGCCAGGACTTTGCCCACCTGGCCATTGGTGCGCTGCGCTCGGTCGGCCTGGCAGCCCGGTATGTCAGTGGTTATCTGGAAACTTTTCCGCCGCCCGGCCAGGAAAAACTGGTGGGCGCCGATGCCAGCCACGCCTGGCTGAGCGTTTTCATTCCCAACTGGGGGTGGCTCGACATCGATCCGACCAACGGCAGCTTGCCCAACGAACGCTATTTAACACTGGCCTGGGGACGTGACTACGGCGATGTAACCCCGCTAAGGGGTGTTATGAATGGTGGTGGTGCGCATGAATTGACGGTCGAAGTGGATGTGCTACCGCTGGATTGAATGAAAACGTTCGCTTTTTTTGAGCAAGCTATGACGCCTTAATAGGTCGAATGCACCAGATCGAAACCAAACATGTCGAACAATCCGTCTTTGGTGTTCGTTGGCACCATAAACGCAGATTGCACACTCTGATACGCCAGAATGCCATATTTCAACGCTGTCCGAGGGCATATCATTAACTTCAAAGTATTGCGGGGTTAGCAATGTAGAACTTTTATCTAACTTATCAGGCACAGCAAATGGCGCCGCGCTAAGTCAATCAAGGAAGGTTCTCTTAGGAATAGGTCGGAAGTGATCAGGAAGAGATAAATCAGGCACAAACAAAAAAGGCCCTGCTTACGCAGAGCCTTTTCTCGAATCAATCAACCCTTATAGTGGGGTGATGTTCTCAGCCTGAGGACCTTTCTGGCCTTGAGTTACGGTGAACTCAACTTTTTGGCCTTCAGTCAGGGTTTTGAAGCCAGAGCCAGTGATAGCACTGAAATGTGCGAAGACGTCTTTGCCGCCTTCCTGCTCGATGAAACCAAAACCTTTTGCTTCGTTAAACCACTTAACGGTGCCAGTTACTGTAGACATAGTAATATTCCTATCAATTATAGATTGTGCCCGAAATTGAGCTCTTTTAGCATAAAAATTGGAGCTGACGTACTTAAGAACTTCAAGGCAGGAATAAAACTAAACCGGCATGGAGCAATTAAACTATCTTGCGTCGTTCTTTTTAAGCTGTGGTGCATGATATAGATCCTTCAGATGATGTCAAAGGTTTCTGCACCCCTGAACGCAAATATTTCGAACGCTGATCCTAACTGATTGATTTTATTGCCTTTATGCTTCTAAAAATACTTTTTTCGTTTAGAAAAAGTCATAGGCAGTACCATGTCAGCCCTCAGACCAGCCGGTTGCAAGCACTACCCGGTGTTCCGCCTGGCCACGAATCCCCACCGGAACCTGAAACAAGCGCTCTACGGGGCCGTCACCTGTCTTGAGACCACTTACTGCCTTTATAGAGTGTTTCCAGATCGCCCCCCAGGGCCGGACAGAAGCCGTCTGGCGCCATGCCCGATGGCATCCGATGAGTGCCGAAACTGATAGCCTAGACCAGACCCGCGAAACCGACCGCGCCTACCGGCTGATTCGCCCTGCCCTACCCACCGGATGGGAAGAGGTGAGAGTGGTCCGGCAATTTCGCGGCATCCGCTTTAGCGTTCGCTATATACGGACTGCCGAGCCAGGCCAGAGGCATCAGGGTAGACGGGCAACGCCTCGAAGGCGATGGTGTAACGAACGTTCAGGCTGGAAAGCTATATCAAGTGAACGTATATATCGAACAGGCTGTTGAAATTCCAGGAATTCCAGCATCCTGTGCCCGGAAGACGGATGTTCCGGCGAAATCGATGATTGCTAACTATGGTCAATGTATTCTATACATTGACGAACAACCTCATCGAAAGATACATCAACTGATATATGTTTAACTTCGCTAGCGTCTGGTATTTCAAGATCATTAAACTGACTGCGTAACATTTCATCCCCTGAAAAATAGTGATTTTTGCGTGCTATCAATCGATCTCGGATTATCTCAAACGAGCCAGAAAGAAAAATGAATTTAGGCAATGATTCCGATAGTGATCCCAGCTGGGAACGATAACGATTTTTCAATGCCGAACAAGCAAGAATAACGTTCTCATGCTCCGATAGCAGACGAGACAATCGATCAAGCCAAACAACCCGATCATCATCTGTAAGCGGCTCTCCTGCAGCCATTTTTTCAATACTGCGCTGACTGTGAAAGTCATCTGCATCAAAGAAAGGAACACCGTATTCCTTGGCAATATACTCGCCGACGGTTGACTTCCCTGAGCCTGAAACACCCATAATGACAATTCGACCCGTAGTTGGCACCTTACTTCACCCTCCCTTAGCTGACACTTTACGCCGCATTTGAACTACAATTAGCAGAAGTACAATTACAATGCTGAACAAAACCATAGAGAGCGTAGAATCAAAGAGATACTGCAAAATTGACATACTACGAGCTTCGGAAATACGTAAGGATCGGGCAAGGTTGATCTCTATAAGCGGGCCTAAAACAACACCAATAATAATTGGTGCAGGTGGAATACCAACACGCCGAAAGATAGCACCAAGTATGCCTATTGCTATGGCAACGAAGACGTCAAAAAGGCTGTTACGCAGACTGTATGCCCCAAACAATGAAAGAACGAGCACAGTTGGAACGATATAGGCAGATCGTATTTTTAATATATAAGAAAAATACTTGATCCCAAAGGCTCCAATTAGTGCCATTGCCACAACGGTAAACAGCATTCCGTAAATAAACACAAAGGCTATGTCAGGACGATTCTGAAACAGTGACGGCCCAAGAATCACACCATGCACGACCAATGCACCAGCAATAATGGCAGTTGTTGGACTTCCTGGAACACCGAGTGCAAGCAAGGGAACAAGTGCTGACCCGACGGTCGCATTATTCGCGCTTTCCGCTGCAACAATACCGTCTACATTACCTTTTTCGAAAGTTTCCGGTTCTTTGGAGCTGCGTTTTGCTTCTGCATAGGAAATGAAGACAGCGAGGGTGGTACCCACACCAGGAAGCAAACCGATGATCGTGCCAATTAACGAGCCCTTGGCAAGCAACAGCTTGCGTTTAAGCATGTCACCAATAACCGAGCTGCGCTTTATATCCTGCTCGGCATAGCTCACCTTATGGCCATCTTTTTTACCCAGAACGGACAGCATTTCTGCGATACAAAACAACCCGAGAACAACAGGCACAACGGAAATACCTGATCGCAACTGATTTTCACCAAAAGTGAATCGATCGGCACCCATCATCTGGTCAATACCAATTGTGCTAATAAACAGACCAAACAAAACCGCAAAAGCTGATTTTGGAATACTGCCAGACAATGCACCAACTATGATCAAGCCGGAAAGAGATACAAAAAACATTTCAGCTGGCCCAAACTGAAGAGCAAAACGAGCCAGCGGAGGTGTAAAAAAAATCATAACCAGCACACCAACAACACCGCCAACCGTGCTGGAGAATACGGAGTAGTACAGCGCTTCCCGGGAACGACCTTGCTGTGTAAGCGGATACCCCTCCATGGCAGCAGGAGCTGCTACTACATCGCCCGGAACATTAATCAGAATCGCGGTAATTGAACCACCGTACATACACCCCATGTAAATACCACCAAGAAGTAATATTCCCAACTGGGGTGGCATTGCAAACGTCATTGGCAACATCAAAGAAATGCCAACAGCACCGTTGAGACCCGGTATTGCGCCTACGAGAATGCCAATCACAACGCCAGCAAAAGCCGCAAGAAAGACAGTAGGGGAGAACAATGCCCCCAGTAAAGCGAAATCCATCAGGCTTTCCTTTTATTGAAAAGTGACTACAAAGAGGGTCGCTTTTTGCGACCCTCTTTGACTAACCAGAGATGATACATTCAGAACTGATCAGCATTCGCTTCAATCACTGTCCTAAACTGCTGATTGGACATCTCAACTTTCTCGTTGACTGCTTCATAACCCAAGTAGTTATAAGGCAGTGCAGCCTCAAGGAAAGTGTTAATCATGGCTTCGTTGGTAGAGATTGCATCCAGTGCATCCGTAAGTACTTGACGCACTTCATCTGACATTCCCGCAGGCGCGACCATTACACGACCAACTTCCATAACCTGGTCTACACCCAATTCGCGCATAGTCGGTACGTCAGGAAACATGTCCATCCGTTCGGCTGCCGCAAATGCAATAGGTATGCCGCCACCATCAACAACCGGATCGTGGCTCATCGACGAAGTAGAAGCCAGATCTATATGCTGACCCAGAATGGCATTCATCAGATCACCACCACCGCCATATCGAATCTCTGTCAATTGCACCCCGAGGTTTGATTCAAATGCCAGTGCACTTAAAAGACCCAATGCTCCGCTCTCGCCAATGATCAAAGCGTTGGGATTTTCACTGGCATAAGCCTGTAAACTATCGAGATCTTCATAGGCAGCATTAGGTTTGGCAAAAATACCCATCGGGGTAGAGTCAAACTGAGCAAGGAATTCAAGATCTTGATCGGAATTGAAGCCAACATCGCGGGTGTTTTCGATTACAAAATTATCCGGATAGCCAAATACACCCAGGGTATAACCGTCCGGGTCTGCATTGGCCATTTCCGTGATACCAATCTCTCCGCCCGCCCCCGGCCGGTTAACAATATTAACATTAACACCCAGCTCTTTTGACAGCGGGTCAGCGATAATCCGTGACACAGTATCACCGCTACCACCGGCACTATAGGGCACAATGATCGTGATATCCTGATTTGGATAGCTGCTTTCAGCCATGGCACCCGCTGCGATGAGTGCAACCGGTGAAGCCAGTAAAAACGCTAGTTTGCGAATCATTATCTTTTCTCCTGTCGTCTTATTATTGGTTGCCCGAAATCAAGTGGTACCAACACATTGCCAGCCACTTAACCGGACAGTTGTGGTCTGAAAGCGCCTTCTAGAACAAAGTACCAGAAGGCGCCGGAAGACCAATCAACACGTCGAAAACCAAGAACATGCCCAGCGTTGCGAACAACGCGAGCAAAATGCCACGCCTCAGAATGGCCACGGAAAAAGCAGCATGACCTGAGCGGTGAGCATGTAAGGTGTGGAAGGCAAAGATCATCAGTGGTGCGGTAACGTAAAAGCCAAATGCCATCAGGATCAAACCTGCTGCGACAAGCAAGAATGCGGGCATCAGTAACCCCGCCGCCTTGCGGCTATAGGCATGGCCTTCTTCTCTTTCTAGCTTGAACCCTATGTAAGCGGCCTGTATGGCAATCGCTGCCGTCACTACCAGCAGACACCAGAGTAAGGCAGTCGGAAAAAGTGCCGCCCGCTCTGGCAATTGCGCTGCTTCAGTTAGCAGCCATAACGTAATAGCCACACCAATGACACCAAAAAGGATTTCAGGCCAATATTGCCTATGGATGCCCAACATAGGGTGAACTCTCCCGTTTTAGCTACCTGCGGTCCATAATTGAACCCTTGGCAATGTGAATCGATGGCTGCAGTTTAGTACCAATGTTACCGGTAATGCAACTAAAAACATTACCGGTAACATTGGTTGCTCGAAAACTGAGGACGACCCCCGGTTACATCGGGAACTTGAAGCTCGACTTCATTGGAATCACACGCTGGTTAAGGAAGACCCAGCTATTAAAACAAGGGCAGGGTCTATCGTACGATAGGAAATTGAAAGCTGATCTTTAGTAGGTTGTTCGGTTGCAAACGCCTCAGATCGTTCCTCCAGCTTCGATCCGATAGCCCAAATCAATGACCGTGTCACCCAATGGTCGCCCCTGGATTCGACTCATCAATTCGTTTGCAGCCCTCTCGCCCACGGCCTCTCGAGGGGTTATCACACTGGCCAGGCAAGGCGACATGACCTGGCCGACATCATGTCCGTGAAAACCGGCTATAGCCATTTGCTCCGGCACTTTTACGCCACGCTTCATGCATTCAAAATAGGCGCCTACGGCAACGTCGTCGTTGGTGCAAAATATGCCGTCTGTTTCCGGATACTCCTCCAGTACACTGGCCATGAGACTGGCACCGACACTGTAAGAGGACCGGGACGTAATGCGCAGTGTCTGAGGTTTAAGACCATGCTCAGCCATTGCACGCTGGTAACCTTCCTGCCGTTGCAGTGTCCGGGCATCAAGCCGAACGGCCAGATACAATACATGTTGACGGCCACGCCGGATCATCTCACTGACCATATCATAGGACGCGGCGACATTATCGAAGCCAACTGCTTGCTGAAAAGGCTGTGTTCGCGAATCCATAATCTCAACAGCAGGAATACCGGCCGTCTCGAGCATGCGCAGGGTGCGTTGTGTATGTTGACTCTCTGACAATATCACCCCGTCAACGTTGTAGGACAGCAACGAGGCAAGGCTGCGTTCTTCGATTTCAATGCTATACCCATAATGAGACATCATCAGGTGATAACCGGACGGTTCTGTTACCTTTTCAATGCCCTTGATAACGTCAGCGAACACCTGATTGGTCAGTGACGGCAACAAAACACCAATAGCTCGACTGGTTGATCTGGATAGCATGTCCGGGCCACGGTTAGGGATATAACCCAGCTCTTCAGCTGTGGCAAAAATACGTTGCCGCAGGTTTTCCGAAACTGAATCAGGGGTACGCAGACACCGGCTTACCGTCATTTTGGTTGCGCCAACTCGATCTGCTATATCCTGTAGCGTTGGTCGTCTGTTCTTCACAACAATCGGCCATTCCATAAAGAGTAAAACTAATATCATACACGGAATCGAGACACATGCAGACGCGGAATGTGCGATCCCGGTGGTCCGGCAAGAGCAATCATGGACGACCTGACTGAAGCCGTCATTGAGCTGGGCTATCGGATAGAAACCGGGTGGACACTCTAACAAATCGTTAAAAAAGGCACCCTGCCTTCTCCAGCACAAGGAGCCCGGCGAGCTACCAGACTGATCCTTTTCCTTTCTGCCACAAAAAAAAAGCCCGAACATCTCTGTTCGGGCTTTTTTAATATGGTAGCGGGGGCAGGATTTGAACCTACGACCTTCGGGTTATGAGCCCGACGAGCTACCAGACTGCTCCACCCCGCAATAACCTGCTTAGAGAGTGTTTCTGATCAACCTTCTGAACAGAAACTTGCAACCAATTCTGGGTTGGCTGCTGTGCTTTGCTGACCGTTTGGTCATCGCCTCTCAACGGGGACGCATATTAATGACCGACCTGTTAGCTGTCAACTAACTTTATGATTTTTTTCAGTTTTTTCTGTTAACTCGACGTCATCCAGACCGATCGAGCCTGTTTCATTCGCGCCATCAATGCATCATATTGCGCCTCATCGCGAGCCGGAGTCGCAAGCCAGGCAACAACTGCCCGATCGATGTCACTCTGGTCCACTTGCTGGCCAAGACCGTCGGTCAGTCGCTGCACCTGCAGTGCCATGCGCAACGTCTTATCAGCCTCGGGTGAATCGGCCCGGGCCAGGATCTCCAACTCAACGGTTTTGCGGCGTAAGGTTTCATCATCTGCACCCGAGGTCTGCCAGTTTGCCAGTGACGCCGGCAACTCAGCCGCCGGAGACGGGATCTTGCTCAGGCTCTCCCAGTCGGCTTTTGCCACTTCAGCCGAATCGCATTCGAACCGGGCACGTCGATTCCAGTCGAACAGTGCTTGCCAGTGCTGATCCTGCTGCTGGAGTTTGAGGTCCCGGCACCGGGTCTGATAATCCTGGTTCAGGCGACCAAACTGGTCCTGCAACTTTCTATAGTCGGCTTTGGGTAAGGTGCCCAGTGCACTGTATTGCGCTTTTAACGCCTCAAACCGATCTTTCGCTGCAAGGGGGTCGGCTTCGGTTAATAGGGCATCCATGTCGGCCAGAATGTGGTCGGCCTGCTCTTTATGGGCATTTAAATCGGCCTTGAACGTCTCTGCCGCTGCTTCACGACGGGCAAACAGCTCATCGCAAATGGCCCGGAACGACTTCCATAACATTTGTTCATCGCGCCGCGTTAAATGCCCGGCCTGTTGCCATTCACGCTGCAGTTGTTTCGCCGCTTCAGTCGCCTGCCGCGAGTCAGGCTCTTCAAGCAAGACCCGGGCCCGGTCAATGATGGCCAGCTTGGCCTCTTTGAAATCCTGTTGCTCGCTTTGCAACCGATCGCGAAGCCGCTGAAAAACCGCATCAAAGTCAGCCTGAACGGCCTTATTGGCGGCCCGATCCACCGGTGAAAAACGGCGCCATTCATTACGAGCCAGGGTCAGTACCCGGTCCAGCTCTTTCAGGTCGAGCCCCTGCGTTTCAATCAACTGTTCATACTGAACCAATTGTTCTGCCAGAGCCTGACGCTGACGCAAATTGAGTGCCCGCAGCTTGCCCTGCTCCTCGAAAAAAGCCTTACAGGGCTCGTAGGCCTGCTGCGCCAGATCATGAAAGGTTTCCCACAACGCCTGATGCTGGTTTTGTAATCCCCGGCTCAGCATCCGCCATTCATCCTGCATATCGCGGATCTGTCTGGCACGATCTTCCGGCGGCAACGACTGTTTCAGCAAGTGGCGCATGCGTTCGATCAGCGCTTCTTTCTTGGGCAGCACGGCAAAGCTCTGCCAGTCGCGCAGCTTTTCGACGGCCTGTTCGGTGTCTTCAAACTGACGAAAAAGACCATGGTGCTCGCCCGGCTTCAGGTCAACCATCGCATCGCGGATGCCCTGCAACAGGCCCGATGCGCGCTTGAGGTGGCCTTCGCTGATCGCTCCCTGACACCGCCGAATCAGCCCGCGCGCCTGACGCACGGCCTGAATGCTGTGTTTTCGGTGCTCGGCGAGCTGTTCGTGGTGGATCTGTACCGCCCTTTCCGCCCGGACTTTCAATGCCGGTTCCGGTTCGCTCTCTGGCCAGTCCAAACTGTGCAGCCATTCATCCAGCGCATGAGCAGCCGCGTCATATTGGGCAGGGTCGGATTCGATGGCGGGCAGCAGTTCTGCCAGCAAGCCGTAACGTTCATGGAGTCGAACCAGCGTATTCAATGAGGCCTCAAATGTAGTACACACCCGGTGAAAGGAGCGTTCTTCATCGCGATTGGCGCGCTGCGTCTGTTCTGTCTGGCGCCACTGATGCTGCTGCTCGGTTAAATACAGCAAGGCTTCACGCACCTGGGCCTGATCAATTTCAGGTTGATCGAGCCGGTCTTTTAAATCCTGCCACAGGTGCTGAATCAGTTCGCTTCGATGCGGGTCATTAGCGGCTTCCTCGCTCTCTGGCTCAACATCGGTTTCTACCTTGTCTTGTTCGGCGACCTCTGAAACTGCAGCCGTTTCGACCGATACCGGGGCGCTGTCAGATCTCTCAGATTCGACTTCCGAAACTGCCCCGGAATGAAGGCGTGCCAGAGCCTCAGCCTGGTGCCAGCGCTCAGTTAACGCTTCATCTGCATAGGGGCTGTTCGCCACCCATTGATCCAGCAAGGCTCGCAACTTCCCGCTGAATAAAGGGTCTATAGGGGCTTTGGCATGCCGTTCCAGTTGCTCAACCAGGCGGCGGCTATGATCCTGTTTCGCTTGCAACGCCTGATGCTGACGTTTGTGTTCCTCCAGCCGAGTTTTCACCTGCCGATAGACGCTTTTATCCCGGCCTTTGGCACTTTTCAGCAATTGCTCCATCGCCCCGACACCGGTCACTTGCTCGGCGGCGGCGGTCCGAACCCGCGCAGAGAAACCGTTACAGGCCACCTCTACCCAGAGTTCCTCGCTGACATTTGCTGGCATCGGTGCTCTGGCGTGAAGGTCCAGAGACAGTTGCCCCGCGGCCGGGATTTGTTGGCGATGCTCGGCGGTCAGCTGTCCTTCATCCAACGCTTTGGCCAGTTCAACCATGGCCTCTTTGCGCTGTTTCGGGTCGGTGGCCTGTGCCAGCCCGAGCCAATGGTCTATGCCAGCTGCAGCCATCTGGGGCGCTGGACGCTGGGGTGCCTTCGCAGTGGATTTCGGGGCTGTGGATTTTTTACCAAAGAATTTGCTGAGCACCATAAAACGGTCTCCCTGATTGCCGTTGTGCCTGGCCGGTAACGCGCGTTCACCGTGCCGGAATCGCCCATCAATGTTAGGCTATGCGTAATTGACGCCATGAGCAGGCGCCTATGCGGATCACTGCCATCAGCCCGGTTCAAAAGGGCTGACACCACAGTGTAAACCCAAGCAGGAGTGAGCACTACTGCCCCCGACAGGACTCCGGTTTCCCATGCCAGCAGCCACATCGACAGCACCCCAACAATTCCTCTGGTACGACTATGAAACCTGGGGCATTAACCCGGCCCGGGACGGCATCGCCCAGTTTGCCGCGGTGAAAACCGATGCCGACCTGAACATCATCGGCGAACCAATGGACTGGAAGTGCAAGCCACTGCCAGATGCTGTCATCGACCCCGCATCGGTGATGATCACCGGCCTGATGCCTGGCCAGTGCCAGCAGGAGGGGCTCAGCGAATGGGAATTGGCCAGCCGCATCAATACGGTCATGTCTGAACCCGGCACCTGCACCGTTGGCTATAATAGCCTGCGTTTTGACGATGAATTCACCCGGTTTTTACTCTACCGCAACCTGCTCGACCCCTACAGCCGTGAATGGCGCAATCAGAATAGTCGCTGGGATTTGCTGGATGTGGTGCGTCTGACCTACGCGCTGCGACCGGAGGGCATCGAATGGCCACGGCATGACAGTGGAGACCCTTCTTTTAGGCTGGAGCACCTTACGGCGGCCAATGGCATCGAACACGCCAAAGCGCACGATGCTGTCAGTGATGTACTGGCCACCATTGCACTGGCGCGTCTAATTCGGGACCGTCAACCGAAGCTGTTCTACTATGCGCTGTCGTTACGGTTCAAACATGAGGTGCGTCGGCAGTTACCGCTGGAATCGCGTCAGCCCATGCTGCATGTCAGCGGCAGAATTCCCGCCCGACAGGGCTGCCTGACGGTGGAAGTTCCGCTGATGGAACACCCCGACCGACGCAACGAGATCATCGTGCTGGACCTGATGCAGGACCCAAGCTGGCTACTGGACCACAACGCCGATGAGGTTCGCGAATGGCTGTACACTCCGACAGAATCCTTACCGGACGGCATTCTCAGGCCGCCGCTGCGCACCCTGCATTTGAACCGCTGCCCGATGATCGCGCCCTACCGCATGCTCGACGAAGCCACCTGTGAACGCTTTGCAATAGACCCGCAGCGAATCGCACACCACCTCGCCATTCTGGATCGCTGGCACGATCTGGTAACGCTGGCCCGAGAGGTGTTCGAAATCACCGACCGGCCCGCCCCGGCCGACCCGCAGCAAGCTCTCTATCAGGGCTTTGTCGGCGATCACGATCGCGGCATTTTGAACCAGATTCGCCGCAAAGAGCGCCACCCGGAAACCTGGCCAGGCCTGGCCGACGGCCTACAGGACGACCGCCAGCATGCGCTGGTGTTTCTTGCCCGCGCCCGGCATTTTCCCGGCAGCCTGAATGCCAATGAGTTGGCCCTCTGGCGCGACCAGATACGCATTCACTTAACGGAACCGGATTGGGGCAGCACCCTGACGCTCAGCGATGCGATAAAGGCGACAGAGCAATTGATTGCCGAACACCCGAACCGGGAAGACCTGCCGCAGGTGTTAGCCTGGCTGCAACAACAGGATGAGCGCTGGCTGCAAGACCCGGTAGCACCGACGCCTGAGGCAACTGCAGATACCAATATAGAGAAGCCTGCCCCGTCACCCGCTGAAGACAATAAAAAGAAAGAAAGTGACACACCTTCTGATGATGGGCCGCAATTAGGGTTGTTCTGAACCCGGCATCAGGGATAAACAAGAACATTCAAAAACCGGGCAGGTTTGTCCGGAGATTCATTTCGGTAGGCATGTGATTGATCGGCACGAAAGCGATGGGCATCGCCCGTCCGAAGTCGGTGCCATTGGTCGTCACTGAATACCGACAGTTCACCAGACTGGACAAGAATGCACTCAATCACGCCGCTGCGGTGAGCATCGGACTCGCGTAATCCACCGGGCTCCATCTCCACATCCAGCAACTCGGAATGCAGTTCGGCTGCGAATGGAAGGATAGTTTTTACCGCAAGTGCGCTTTCTTCCGGGGTGACCCGGGACACAGAACCAATAGCCGCGTCGTCATTGTTCAGTCCCTTCTCGACGGGCTCTATCAAGGTTGAAAAACCAACGCCATAACCCTTTGCCAGCCGCCACAGCGTCGTCAGTGTCGGGCTGGATTCACCCCGTTCGATCTGCCCCAGCATGGCCTTACTGACCCCGGTTTCCGTCGCGGCCCGATCCAGACTCCAGCGTCGCTCTGCGCGTAAGGCCTTCAATCGGGTAGCGAACTGTTGCTGTATAGCCGACATAGAGGCTTCTCCCGGTCATAACCACTTGTGCGTTATAACGCACGTTGTTAATCTGTCTGCATTGTACGTTATAACGCACAACCGTAAAACCACAGGAGATTCGGCCATGCGCACCCCGCTTTGGCGTCAATTCTGGCAGGACCTATCGCTCAGTAGTCTGAGCGCTGGCATCGTCGCCGTTCTGGTTGGTTTCAGCAGTTCGGCCGTGCTGATATTTCAAGCCGCCGAAGCAGCGGGCACGACCGCCGCACAGGCCAGTTCCTGGCTGTGGGCGCTGGGCCTGGGCATGGGCATCACCTCGGTCGGTTTGTCACTGCAACACCGGCTGCCCCTGGTCACCGCCTGGTCGACGCCTGGCGCCGCCGTATTAATTGTCAGTCTGTCTGGTTTTTCACTGTCCGAGGCTATTGGTGCCTTTATTCTGACCGGAGCGTTAATAACGCTGGCCGGTTTCACCGGTCAGGCCGAAAGACTGACCCAAAAACTCAGCCCGGCCCTGGCCAGTGCGATGCTGGCCGGTGTGTTGTTTCCGTTTGGGCTGAATGCAGCGACGTCTCTGACAGAGGCACCGGCGTTGGCCGGAACCATGGCCGTGGTCTATTTCCTGGCGCGGCTCTGGATTCCGCGTTACGCCGTTGTGCTGGTGGCACTGGTCGGTTTCGTCTTGGCGCTTGCGCTCAATCAAGTGACCGAGAATGCCTGGACTTGGTCGTGGACGAAACCCGTGTTGCAATGGCCGGAATTTACCTGGCAAGCGGCATTCAGCCTAACGCTGCCGTTGTTTATAGTCACGATGGCATCGCAAAACCTACCAGGTATCGCCACCCTCACTGCTGCCGGCTACCGCTCACCCACCTCTTCGGTCTTGAAATGGACCGGGCTGACAACCCTGGGCCTGGCCCCTTTTGGCGCCTTCGCCTTGAACCTTGCCGCCATCACCGCCGCCATCTGCATGACCTCGGATGCCCACCCGGACCCAAAAAAGCGCTACACCGCGGCGGTGTCTGCCGGTGTGACCTACGCCATACTGGGCTTGCTGGCCGCCTCGGTAATCGGGCTTTTCCGAGCCTTGCCCGGAGCCTACATCATGACGCTGGCAGGCCTGGCGTTGCTGCCGACCATCGCCAACAGCCTGGTCATTGCCCTGCAGAATGAACAGGAACGCGAAGCCAGCCTGGTGACCTTCCTGGTCACCGTGGCCAATGTCACTTTGTTCGGAATCGGAGGGGCCTTCTGGGGGCTGGTGTTTGGTTATCTGGTACGGGACCGCCGTTACTTGAAGCTGCTTATTCAGCGCCTGACTTGGCGGCAAAAAAGGCGCTGACCGCCTGGCGAAACTCGTCACTCTTCAATTGTGCTTGAAAGTGGCGGGCTTCATCGTCGATGGTGTTTAACGTTATGCTCATAAAATGCTGCTTCATCAGCTTTTTGGTCAGCTCAATCGCCTTGGGCGGTTGCGCGGCCAGCAGCTGCGCCTGCTGATGGGCGGCCTGCAGGTAGTTTTCATCACCGAAGACGGCGTTGATCAGCCCGGCCTCCAGAGCCTCCTGCGGGCCAAAACTCTTGCCCAACATCAGCCATTCGGCCGCTTTGACATGACCCACCTTCAACGGCAATAAAAAGGAAGAAGCAAACTCGGGCACCAGCCCCAAATTAACGAATGGCAGTTGGAACACCGTACTGTCACCGCTGTATACCAGATCACAATGCAGCAGCAAGGTGGTGCCAATACCGACAGCAGGCCCGTTTACCGCAGCGACGATGGGCTTGGGAAAATCAGCCATGGTACGCAAAAAACGCAGCACCGGTGCCTCATCATCTTCCATCGGGTGTTCCATGAAATCTTTCAGATCGTTGCCCGCGGTAAAGCAGAACTTCTGACCGGACAGCAGCACCACCCGCGCCTCGGGGTTATGCTTGGCCTCGTCGAGTATATTCTTCAACTCGATGTACATGGCCTCGGTCAGGGCATTGCGTTTCTCGGGGCGGTTCAGCGTCAGTTCCAGCACGCCGTTATGCACCCGCTGTATAATCTCGCTCATGGGAGCTCCTGTTGATATCAGATACTCTACAATTTAAACGAGCGTTTGAATTTTGCAAGTGCCATTCGGTTAGCCTGCCTCCTATAACTCAAGTCGAAGCGACCACATTTCGTGCGTCGGTTAACGGTGGTGCCTCTGCGGGGGAGTCCGCAGCATGGATGCTGCGGTCTAGGCTCCATGGACGGATTTACGCCGACCCCGCAGAGGCACCACCGGTAACCGACGCGGGTCATAGCCACCTAACTTGATAAGCTAATGCTTTTGTACTGACCCGATTCCCGAGAAAGTGTTGTACACTTCGCGCCACCGAGCAGACCGGCAGAGGAGCCCTTCATGACCGTCATTAAGCAGGACGATCTTATTCAGAGCGTCGCAGACGCCTTGCAGTTTATTTCCTACTATCACCCGAAAGACTTCATTCAGGCCGTACACCAGGCCTATGAACGCGAGGAATCCCAGGCCGCCAAAGACGCCATGGCCCAGATTCTGATCAACAGCCGCATGTGCGCCGAGGGCCACCGCCCCATCTGTCAGGACACCGGCATCGTCACCGTTTTCCTGAAAATAGGCATGGATGTACGCTGGGATGGTGCCACCATGGGCGTCGAAGACATGGTCAACGAAGGCGTTCGTCGTGCTTATCTGCACCCCGACAACGTACTGCGCGCCTCAGTGCTGGCCGACCCGGACGGTAAGCGCACCAATACCAAAGACAACACACCCGCCGTTATTCACACCCAGCTGGTACCCGGCAATACTGTCGATGTTCAGGTAGCGGCCAAGGGCGGCGGCAGCGAAGCCAAGTCCAAGTTCGCCATGTTGAACCCCTCGGATTCGATCGTTGACTGGGTACTGAAAGTCGTTCCGGAAATGGGAGCAGGCTGGTGCCCGCCCGGCATGCTTGGCATCGGTATCGGCGGCACCGCCGAGAAAGCCATGCTGATGGCCAAGGAATCCCTGATGGAACCGATCAACATTCAGGAACTGCAGGAACGCGGCCCGAGCAACCGGGGTGAAGAACTGCGGCTTGAGTTATTCGAAAAGGTTAACAAGCTGGGCATCGGCGCCCAGGGTCTCGGTGGCCTGACCACGGTGCTCGACATTAAAGTCATGGATGCACCTACCCACGCCGCGAACAAGCCGGTTGCCATCATCCCCAACTGCGCAGCCACCCGCCATACCCACTTCGTGCTGGATGGCTCCGGCATTGCCAAACTCGAAGAACCCAAGCTGGAAGACTGGCCGGATATCGTCTGGGATGCTGGCCCGAAAGCGCGTCGGGTTGATCTAAACACCCTGACCAAAGATGCCATGCTCGACTGGAAACCCGGCGAAACCCTGTTGCTCAACGGCAAGATGTACACCGGCCGTGATGCGGCTCACAAGCGTATGGTCGATATGATCAATAAAGGCGAGCCACTGCCGGTCGATTTTACCAACAAGATGATCTATTACGTTGGACCGGTTGACCCCATGGGTGATGAAGCAGTCGGCCCAGCAGGCCCGACCACGGCTACTCGGATGGACAAATTCACCGACGCCGTGCTGGAGCATACTGGTCTGATCGGTATGGTGGGCAAGGCCGAACGCGGTCCGGTAGCCATCGAATCGATTGCCCGCCACAAGGCGTCTTATCTGATGGCAGTTGGTGGCGCAGCCTACCTGGTATCAAAGGCCATTCGAGAAGCCCGCGTCGTTGCCTTTGAAGATCTGGGTATGGAAGCCATTTACGAGTTTGATGTGGTGGATATGCCGGTTACGGTAGCCGTTGATACACAAGGCAGTTCGGTACACCAGACGGGGCCCAAAGAATGGGCGGCCAAGATACTGGCCAAAGAAGTCAGTTAACGGCCAGTCAACAATCAATCAGACCCGCTACGGCGGGTTTTTTTGGGGTCTGAGAACCCCGTTACAATTGGTTTATCAACGGTAAGCTGGCCGATGAGCCGGACCCCCTGGCGGTTCCGGTTTGATTTTCCAGTCGAGTTAAAATGCCGCCCTGATCTTTTCCGCCAACGCCTTCAGGTGGTCGGGATCAGCCGCTGTGGTCGCATGCGGCTGGCGCAAATCGGCGATTGACCCGGGAATAACGTGGCAATGAACGTGAGGGACGGTTTGGCCCGCTCCCTTGCCGTTTAATTGGAACAGCACCACACCCTGCGCATCCAGCCCGGCCTTTACCGCGGCGGCCACCTTCTTGGTACTCTGAATCCAGCGCGCTGCCGCTTCATCGGACAAATCCATCAGCGTCTCTGCAGGCTCCTTGGGGATCACCAGGGTGTGGCCATCGGTCTGTGGCATAATGTCCATAAACGCTAGGGTATAATCGTCTTCGTAGACCTTGATGCAGGGAATTTCATCGCGCAGCATTTTGGCGAAGATGTTGTTCTGATCGTAGGCCATAACAGGCTCCTTTGTTCGACCGGATGGTTTAAAATCCTGACCGATTGGTTTAGTGTCGATAAGCAGGTTAATCTTAACGAACATCACAGCCAAGCTAAACCACTGCTACTGTGTCACCCTTTCCATTCAATGACGGCCGGAATGAATGCCATTATGACCCTCTTCAATCTTGGTTCCATTAATATTGATCACCTCTATCAGGTCGACCACTTTGTACGTCCCGGAGAAACCCTGAGTTCGTCAAAGTACCAGACCGTGCTTGGCGGCAAGGGTGCCAATCAGTCCATCGCCCTGGCCCGGGCCGGAGCAGACGTACGACACATCGGCGCTGTGGGTCAGCAAGATGCCTGGGCCCTGTCTCAATTGCAGGAAGCTGGCGTCAATACGGATCACGTGGCCCTACTGCCACAGGCCAGCGGTCACGCCATCATTCAGCTAACAAAGGCGGCGGAAAACGCCATCATTCTATACCCCGGCGCGAACCACAACCTGACTGACTCGCATCTGGAACAGGCACTGGCCACGGCCCAAAAGGGCGATTGGATGCTGATGCAGAATGAAACCAATGGCCTCGAAGCGGCGATAGCACTGGCACGGAAACAAGGCCTTAACATCGCCTTCAATCCAGCCCCCATGGACGTGCAACGGGTCAGGCCTATGCTCAGCCAGATCGATTGGTTAATCGTCAATGAAGTCGAAGCGATGGACCTGACTGAAACTGAATCGGTCACCGCCGCAGAGCAAGCACTGGTTGAATCCTACCCGCAACTGCACATCCTGCTGACGCTGGGCAAGGACGGTGTCGTGTATCTGCACCAGGCTCATCGCGACAGTGCTGCCGCTCACTCGGTTGAGGCTGTAGACACGACCGCTGCCGGTGATACCTTTATCGGTTACACCCTGTCTGCCCTGGCTACTGGAGAAAGTCCCACACAAGCCATGGCACTGGGTTCAGCCGCCGCAGCGATCTGTGTGACTCGTTTGGGTGCATCCTCGTCAATCCCCACCCTGGATGAAACACAGAACTTCATGAAACAGGCAGCTTCACAAGCCAAAAACGGAGACCCGAAATGACGCACAAGATCATCATCGACACAGACCCGGGCATCGACGATGCCATGGCCATCTTGTTCGCCTTTCGCGCCGCCCAAATCGAGGTGCTGGGCCTGACCACGGTATTCGGCAATGTCAGCGCCGAACGCGCCACCCTGAATGCACTGACGCTGAGCCAGCTCGCAGGCAAGGCCGTACCGGTCGCCAAGGGCGCCAACACACCGTTGATGATGGAACCGCGCAAGCACGCCGACTACGTCCACGGTCAGGATGGCTTTGGCAATATAGACTGGCCCGAAGCAACAACAGAGCGCGATATGCGCAGTGCACCGCATTTTATTGTCGATACCGTCAACGCCCACCCGGGTGAGGTGACCCTAGTTGCGCTGGGCCCACTGACCAATCTGGCACTAGCCCTGGAACTGGACCCGGACATCGCCTCAAAAGTGAAAGAAGTGGTGTTAATGGGTGGCACGGTGCATGAAACCGGCAATGTAAGCCCGGTGGCCGAAGCCAACCTGATCAACGACCCGCACGCCGGCGACGCCGTTTTTGGAGCCGACTGGCCGGTCACCATGATTGGACTGGATGTCACGCATCAGGTTTTGCTCAAAGCGGGTGTGCTGGAACGCATCGAAGCGGCCAACCCCGAACAAGGTGGATTTTTAAACAAAGCCGCACAACATTATTTCGACTTCTATCGGCAAGCCATGGGCATCGACGGCTGCTATTTCCACGATGCCGCCACCATCGCCTATTTGTTGGACCCTTCCCTGTTCGGCTGCCGCCATGGTTCAATTCGTGTTGCTCCCGATGGCCTGGCGATCGGCCAGACCATGATGGCACCCGAAGGACGTACCTTTCCAACTGAAGGCTGGGACAACAGGCCACTGGTAAAGGTAGCGATTGAAGTTGATGACGTTCGAGTGTTGTCTTTGTTTGAACGTACGCTCTGCAGTTAATAGCTGGCTTATGGAGTAGAGGCCGCTACGCGGCCCACCCTCCCCTGATCCTATTCGCTTACCCGAAACTGCCCGACCAGACTGTTACCGAGCATAGCCTTGCCCTCTCCAGTCTCAACGCACCAGCCCACGATTCCAGGCACTCAGCAAATCGTCATAGCGCACCGTTCGCCCCTGTGGCTTTTCATTGCCGAGGGCTGACTTTGGCGATCCGGGCTGCGCCAGCCAATAGTCGGCACCGCGAGCATCAGACAGATCGGCGATTTGCGGTCCGCACACATCAGTCTGAAAGGTTCTCTGCATGGTCGCCATTACTCTGTCCTGTTCTATCGCCAGTTGGTCGAGCGCTTGCTGAGGGGTTTTCACACCCGCCACGGCATCAGCAATATGTGGCCACCAGCGTTCAGACAAGCGCGGATAGTCAGGTACGTTGGTGCCCGTAGGCGTCCAGGCGTCACGGGCCGGGCTTCGGTAAAACTCGATCAGTCCGCCCAGTTTTGGCGCCATGTCGGTGAGCGTATCTGACGCCAGATCCGAGTCTCGAATCGGGGTGAGTCCGATCAGCGTTTTCTTTAACGAGACCGTTTTGGAGACCGTAAACTGAGCATAGAGCCAGGCTGCCTGCTGTCGATTTGTGCTCATGAATCGGGGAATGGTCCAGGCACCTACATCCTGGTAGCCCAGCTTCATGCCTTCCTCCCAGTAGGCACCGTGTGGCGACGGCGCCATGCGCCACTTCGGTGTTCCGTTGGCGTGGGTAACGGGCAAACCCGGTTGCAGCAAATCGCTGGTAAAGGTGGTGTACCAGAAAATCTGCTGAGCAATATTGCCCTGGGCTGGCAATGGCCCGGCTTGCTCGAACGTCAGCTCAGACGCCTGGGGTGGTGCAAACCGCTCCAGCCAGTCAACATAGGTGGTCAGTGCATAAACGGACGCTGGGGCATTGGTGGCACCGCCACGCGCAACGTGAGAGCCCACGGGGCGACAATCCTCAACCCGAATGCCCCACTCATCGACTGGCAGGCCGTTGGGGAAGCCCTTATCTCCAGCACCGGCCATGGAAAACCAGGCATCGGTAAAGCGCCAGCCGAGCGACGGGTCGCGCTTGCCGTAATCCGAGTGACCGTAAATACGCTGGCCATCCAGCTCGCCCACATGAACCGTAAAAAATTCGGCAATGTCTTCATAGGCAGACCAGTTCACCGGGACACCCAGCTCGTAGCCATACCGGTTTCTGAACTGCGCCTGCAAGTCAGGGCGTTCGAACCAGTCGTAACGAAACCAGTAAAGGTTGGCAAATTGCTGGGTTGGCAACTGATACAGCTCACCATCGGTTCCACGTACAAAATCAAGCCCGATAAAGTCATCCAAATCCAGGGTCGGCAGGGTAACGGCCCGGCCTTCGTTGTCCATAAACTCACTGAGCGACAAAATTTTACCGGAGCGAAAATGGGTACCAATCGAATCAGAATCATTGGCAAATAAATCGAATTCGTTCGACCCCGATATCATTTGCAACCAAAGCTGATGAATAACATTCCCTTCGCGCGAGGTCACATGATTCACGTTGATACCAGTGATCTCAGTAAAGGCTGCCGCCAACACCTCGGCTTCATACTGATGCGTCGCAATGTTTTCAGACAGCACATTGATCGTCATACCCTTAAGGGGTTGCGCTGCCTCTCTGAACCATTCGAGTTCGGTTCGTTGCTGATCGCGGACTAAGGTAGAGGGGGTAAATTCCTGGTCTATCCAGGTATCGAGAACGTCGGCCTGGGCCAAATTACAGGCACAGCACGCCACCAGAGCTGCCGCCCGAATACTATAATTAGCGTTAATCATGGGAATGACCTTTACGGTTGCCCCGTCCGTTACCAGTTACAATGCGTCAGGCACGTCGGGATAGGTTAACCAGTTATTGTTGTTAGATAAGGCTCCCTGAGACATGATTTTCCGTCTGGCCCCAGGTACCTGCGAGAGGGTCATTACGAGTGCAGGTGTCAAAAAGGGGCTGGAAGACCAGCCCAAGGACTCAGCACTAAACTTTGCAAGCGAGGTTCATCAACCGATTCGGATGATGCGTCCGGGTGAATAGTCCGGACACCCCAGCTTGCTGAATTTCACTGTCTAGTTGATGCAATACGTTACTATTTAACAGGTGGTTAAAAAAACGGGGTTACAGGTAATCCCGAAATGGATTCGCCCTGTCCAGCGGCGAATCCCATGCCGTCAGCGTGTACCGGCAGCCATCCACTCAGCCATCATTTCATCATAAGGCTGTGTGCGACCCTGAGGCTTCTCATTCGCCAGAGGAGCCTTGGGAGAACCCGGCTGATCGAGCCAGTACTGGGCGTCACGCTCTTCATTGAGAATCGGCGCATACTGCTCGAACACGTTGGCCCGGGCCAAACGGCTCATGGTGTTGTCGATCGCACCGGCCAGGTTATCCAGCGCTTCCTGAGCAGAGATATCACCACTGACTGCTGGTGCCAGGTTTTGCCACCACAGCGGAGCCAGACGCGGATAATCAGGTACGTTGGTACCGGAAGGTGTCCACATGCTTTCATTCGGGCTGCGGTAGAACTCAACCAGGCCACCCAGGTTGGGGGCCAGTTCAGTCATTTCTTCCGAGTTGATGTCGGAACGACGAATCGGCGTCAGACCCCGAATGGTTTTTTCCAGAGACACTGTTTTGGATACGGTGAACTGGGCAAACAACCAGGCGGCCGTGCGGCGATCTTCCGGTGTGGAGTCAAAGAAAGTCCAGGCACCCACGTCCTGATAACCGACTTTCATGCCTTCTTCCCAGTAAGGGCCAACCGGAGAAGGTGCCATACGCCATTTCGGAGTACCGTCCGCTTCCGTTACCGGCAGTGACGGATCGGTCATGTCGGCGGTGAAGGCGGTGTACCAGAATGCCTGCTGAGCGATGTTACCCTGAGCAGGAACCGGGCCGGCTTCGCCGAAAGTCATGCCCTGGGCTTCGGGTGGTGCATAGTCGCGCAGCCAGTCAACCATTTTTCGCAATGCGTACTCGGAAGCCGGCGAGTTGGTTGCACCGCCGCGGGTTACACTGGCGCCCACCGGGTTGCCCTCTTCATTCACGCGAATACCCCAGTCATCGACCGGATTACCGAATGGCAGGCCAGGTGACCCCATACCGGCCATAGAGAACCAGGAGTCGTGGAAACGCCAGCCCAGAGACGGATCACGACGGCCGTAGTCCATGTGGCCATAGACGGTCTGACCGTCGATTTCGCGCCCAGTGAAGAACTCAGCGATGTCTTCATAGGCCGACCAGTTCAACGGAACACCCAGGTCATAACCGTATTCATCGCGGAAGGCGGCTTTCAGATCGTCGCGATCAAACCAGTCGGCGCGGAACCAGTAGAGGTTGGCAAACTGCTGCGTCGGCAACTGGTAGATTTTACCATCGGGGCCGGTGGTGTACTGGATACCGATAAAGTCATCCAGATCCAGTCCCGGATTGGTGAAATCACGCCACTCATTTTCCATTGCGTCGGAAATAGCGATAGTTTTACCGTACCGCAGGTGGGTACCAATGGCATCCGAGTCATTAACAAAGCCGTCATAGATGCTTCGGTTAGACTGCATTTGCGTCTGCATGGTATTTACCACATCACCCTCACCGATGATGTTGTGAGTGACCTCAATACCGGTAATTTCAGCAAAGGCTTCGGCCAATACGCTCGATTCATACTCATGCGTGGTCAGGCCTTCCGCTACGGTACTGATTTCCATACCCCGGAAAGGCTCTGCGGCTTCAATAAACCACTCCAGCTCGGCAATCTGTTCTTCCCGGCTGAGAGTGGAGCGTTGAAAGTTGTTGTCAACCCACCGTTCGGCAGCCTGACGATACTGGTCTTCTGCCTGAGTGTGAGCGGCTATCAGGAAAGAACCTGACATAACTAGAGATAGGTACTTCATTTTTTTATTGTTCATGATGACCTCATTCTTGGTTCTTGAATTACATCCCTTTACTGACATCGTCCCTTCCTTATTTTCACACTGTTTTGGATTAACCCCAGCGCATCAAAACGCCTACCCAGACGACTGACACAGTGGTTGCTACCAACACGTGAAATTCGGTAAATCCAATCACGCCGAGATGAAGAAAAGCACTGGTCAACAGGCCAATGAACAGTCGATCACCCCGGGTGGTACTGATTGGCAAAAAGCCCTTACGTTCGATGGACGGCGAAAAGTACTGCCATACCGTCATACCCGCCAGAATTATGGCTATCGCAGAGAAAAAGCCAGCTGTGGGTAATGTCCAGACCATCCAGCTCATCGGCTGTCTCCTCAGGTGCGGCCAAGAGCAAAGCCCTTGGCGACATGGTTGCGAACAAAGTAGATTACGAAAATTCCGGGCAGAATGGTCAGCACACCAGCGGCAGACAACAACCCCCAGTCGATGCCCGACGCCCCGGCCGTACGCGTCATAATCGCCTGAATCGGCTGTGCCTCGGTTGCTGTCAACGTGCGTGCAAGCAACAGTTCGATCCAGGAGAACATAAACAGGAAGAAGGCCGTCACCCCGATACCCGAACGAATCAGTGGTATGTAGATTTTCAAGAAGAAGTTCCAGAACTTGTAGCCATCGATATAGGCGGTTTCGTCTATCTCGATGGGCACGCCAGACATAAAGCCCTCCAGAATCCAGACTGCCAGTGCCACGTTGAACAGACAGTGGGCCAGGGCGACCGCAATGTGGGTATCGAACAGGCCGATCGAGGAATACAGCTGGAAGAACGGCAGTGCAAATACCGCTGGCGGCGCCATTTTGTTGGTCAACAACCAGAAGAACAGGTGTTTGTCGCCGACAAACTTGTAACGGCTGAACGCATAGGCTGCTGGTAACGCCACCAGCAGACTGATGGTCATGTTCATCGCAACGTAGGTCATTGAGTTGATGTAACCACTGTACCAGCTGGGGTCGGTCAGGATGCGCTGGTAGTTATCCAGCGTGAAGTTATTGGGAAAGAACGACAAGGCCCCCAATATTTCCTGATTGGTTTTGAACGACATGTTGACTAGCCAGTAAATTGGCAGAATCAGCAGCGCCAGATAAATCGTCAGACCAATGCGTGACTTCATGCCAGAGTCTCCTTTGTACCGGGCCTGTACATTCAATGATGTGGCAGACTTCGATGGTGATACCGAAGGTCTGGTCGCGGTCGAGAGCGTCATATCAGTTATCCCCGGTTTTCTGTATCGATTTATCTTTCTGCATATGCATGATGGTGGTGTAGAACACAAAGCTCACCGCCAGAATGATCAGGAAGTAAATGATCGAGAACGCAGCGGCTGGCCCAAGGTCAAACTGCCCGATGGCCATGGCGGTCAACGCTTGACTGAGAAAGGTGGTGGAGCTACCCGGTCCGCCACCGGTCAGCACGAACGGCTCGGCATAGATCATGAAAGAATCCATAAAGCGAATCAGCACGCCAATAACCAGCACATTGGTGAGCTTGGGCAATTGAATAAAGCGAAACACAGCCCAGCGCGAAGCACGGTCAATTCGGGCGGCCTGATAATAGGCCTCAGGGATCGCTCGCAGACCGCTGTAGCACAACAGTGCAATCAGAGGAGTCCAGTGCCATACGTCCATCAGAATAATGGTGGCCCAGGCGTCACCCGAGTTACGTGATATGTTGTAGGCATAGCCCAGCTCACGAATCCCCCAGCCCATCAAGCCAATATCAGTTCGGGTAAATATCTGCCAGATTGTTCCCACTACGTTGAGCGGAATCAACAAGGGCAACGACACCAATACCAGTGACAGCGATGCCTGCCAGCCCTTCTTGGGCATCATCAGTGCCACCAGAATACCCAGCGGCACCTCAATGGCCAGAACGGTAAAGGAGAAAAAGAACTGCCGTACGAGAGCACCCTGCAGTTTCGAGTCATTCAGCATGGTCCGATACCATTCGGTGCCGGTGAAGAACCGGGCATTGACATCAAACACATCCTGAACCGAGTAGTTCACTACGGTCATCAACGGGATAACCGCTGAAAACGCGACGACGATAAATACGGGCAGGACAAACAACCAACCCTTATTGCTTTCAATCTTATTCATGGGGCAGCTCCAGCAAGTATTCATCGGCATAGACTTTGAGCCACTGCTCCGGGAAGCTGACTCTGGCCTTTTTATCCGGCACTTTCTGATCTTCGTGAAGACGCGCTTTCATCGGTATCGAGCCGAATTTAAAAGACATAATCCGATAGGTACCCAGGTCTTCAATGTCTTGAATGGTGACTTCATAGGCATCGTCATTGGCTTCGGTCCAGACATGCACAAATTCTGGCCGAATGCCCAGTTTGATGTTGGCAATACCAGCCTTTCGAAGGTGAGTGATCATTGACTCGGCAACCGGCATCAATTGACCTTCAAATTCCAGCCCGCGCTCGGTTAATTCCGGTGTAATGAAATTCATACCCGGACTGCCAATGAAATACCCGACAAAGGTATGTTTGGGGCTCTCAAACAATTCGCGAGGCGTACCGAACTGGACAATCTGGCCCTCGTACATCAGCGCAATCTTGTCGGCGAAGGTGGACGCTTCCAGCTGGTCGTGAGTAACGTACACCATGGTGGTGTTAAACTGCTTGTGGATCTGCTTGAGTTTTCGCCGCAGCTTCCACTTCAATTGCGGATCAATCACAGTCAGGGGTTCGTCAAACAAAATGGCAGATACATCGTCACGCACCAGCCCGCGACCCATCGACACTTTCTGTTTCTGGTCGGCGCTCAGGCCTTTGGCCTTGCGCTGCAACTGATCAGTCAGCTCCAGCACTTCCGCGACTTCATAAACTTTGGATTTAACCTTGTGTTCAGGCACACCGATGTTGCGTAACGGAAACGCCAGATTGTCAAACACCGTCATGGTGTCGTACACCACCGGGAACTGAAATACCTGAGCAATGTTGCGCTGCTCCGGCTTCAGCTTATTGACCCGGGTATCATCGAATAAAATATCACCGTTAGAGGGTTCCAGCAGGCCGGAAATAATGTTCAGCAAGGTCGATTTTCCGCAGCCGGATGGGCCCAGCAATGCGTAGGCTCCGCCCTGTTCCCAAACATGCTCCATTTCGCGAATCGCGTAATCTTCCGGTCCCTGGGGGTTAGCGCTATAGGTATGCGCCAGTGACTTTAAGGTAATTTGAGCCATTGCCTAGGCCTCCACAAGTCGAGCGGGCGAATGAACAAGTGCGCCCTGGGTATCGAAGGCATACAACTTGTGGGTTGGGAAATAGATTTTTATTTCCTGGTCAACTTCGTATTCGTGCACCCCAGACAGATGCAGAACCAGCTCAAAGTGGGGGTTACGAACGTGTAGGAAGGTTTCCGACCCCGACAGTTCTGCCAGATCCACCTTAACGGGTAACTCCAGGTCATCATCGGAATGGGGAACCAGGCCGATGTGCGACGCCCGAACACCAAATTGATAATGCCCCGGCTCCAACATTTTCAAATCATTATTCAGTTGAAAGTGCACGTCCTGATCAAAGGTCACCTCGTTTTCAGTGACTTCACCAGGCACTACATTGATGGGAGGTTCAGAGAACATTTCGGCCGTTATGATATCGCGTGGCTTGTGGTAAACCTGTGCGGTTGGCCCCATCTGCAACAAGCGCCCTTCATGCAACACCGCCGTATTGCCACCCAGTGCCAGGGCTTCGTTAGGCTCTGTGGTGGCATAGACAGCAATGCAATTGCGGGCTTTAAACAGAGAACGCAGCTCTTCTCGCAACCCTTCGCGTAACTTGTAGTCGAGGTTAACCAGAGGCTCATCGAACAACACGATTTGCGCGTCCTTCACCAGAGCACGGGCCATGGCGGTACGCTGCTGCTGCCCACCGGACAGTTCCAGCGGCAAGCGCTCCAGCATTGATTCAATACCAAGCATTTCGGCCGTTTCGCGCACACGCCGGTCAAGGATGGCCTTATCCAGTTTGGCCAGGCGCAGGGGCGAGGCAATGTTCTCGTAGACCGTTAAGTTGGGGTAGTTGATGAACTGTTGATACACCATGGAGATGTTACGTTCGCGCACCGGCACACCGGTCACGTCGACTCCATTCATTAGAATCTTGCCTTTGCTTGGCCGGTCCAGCCCGGCCATCAGACGCATCAGAGTCGTTTTGCCAGAGAGCGTTCGCCCCAGCAACACGTTGAAGGAACCGGGTTCCAGAGTCAGGCTGACATCTGAAATCCAGGTGTCTCCATCGACAACCCGTGACACGTTTTGCAGCGTCAATGACATGCTACTTACCCTTTGTCGTTATTGTTTGGTCTTGCAAACCCCCCTCAAAGGTTGAGTGGGGTGGATAGCCAGATCGGCCTTTTATTTTTATGTCAGTTTAAAACCGCTTGTACTTGCCGGAACCCGTTCACTGCGTTTTTTGGCTTGTCGCAAACAGATCGGGTCCCGGTCTTTGTGTCATAGGTATTACAAGACCCGTGCCAATAAAAACGAAAAATATCGAATATTTTTCGAATTCCTTATTTCATGAGGCCTAACGCCACTTTCTGGCGGAGAAGTGAAGATTATCGGTACGTCCCAGCCACTGCCCATGACTGTTCAAAACTGTTCAAAGTGTTCAGGCGGGTGTGTAATATGAACACTTTCATGAACACATAGGTAATGGGGAATCAATGGGCAGGACACCTTGAGGATCGCTACTGACAGGCTATCATGAAGAAAATTGACCGCTCTGCGGATTAAACGTCCAGCGCTGAACAGTGCTTGACAGTTGACTTGCTGGTGAACCAATGCAGAATGCAGGTGATGGCTTGTCGCTCCTCACTGGTGAACAGTGGTACCGGAGCCATAAATGGACAAAAACGAACATTCTGGGCCGCCTTTACAACAACAAAACGCGCAGCCAGATCCTGATTTCACAGGACATGAGAGTCTCGATACGAACACTAAAGACCACAAAGATGTAATTCAGGAGTCGTGGTATCGGTGTGAACAATACGGTCTGGAGCACGGTAGTCAGCCGAATTTCGCCACCTTACCAAAAGGGGAACTCAAAGACCGGGTTGAGCAGCATCACAGTTTGCTGGAGACCACGGAAAAAGAGGTTCTACCTTACTACGAAAACATCCTGAGCAACTCATCGTGCATGATTGTCCTCGCCGACCGGCAAGGGCATGTCCTCAATACCTGGGGGCAATCGCGTTTCGGACCCTCTTCCGAACACGGGCTTGTGGGTGGCAATCAATGGACGGAAGTTGGTGTGGGCACCAACGCCATTGGCACCGCGCTGATCACCGGCCACGCGATTCAGGTGGGCCGTGACGAGCACTACCTGCGCGCCAACCGCTTTATGGTGGGCTCAGCCTCACCGATCTACGACACCAAAAACGACCTGGTTGGGGTGCTGGATATTTCATCCGATGCCTATCTGCCGCAGGACCATACCCTGGGCATGGTCAAACTGATGTCGCTGAGTGTGGAAAACCGCCTGATCTATTCGGCTTTTCAGAAAGACCATTTCATACTCACCTTTAATACCAACGTTGTCAGCCTCGACAGTCATTGGTCCGGTATTCTGGTTCTGGATGAAAATGGCATCATTGTGTCGGCCAACCGCCGGGCTGAGGTGGTGCTGGCTCAGGATCTTGCCCTGTTGAATGTTAATCAGGTATTCGATTGCTCCATGCGCGAGATCAAACACCACCCGCCCAATGCACCAATGAAGCTGCGTGCTATGGGCCGGTTCAAGATCTATGTGAAAGTCATTCCACCCCTGGCACCGGTCATGCGAGTACCCGATTTCCGCAATCGGGCGGATTATACGCCACCCGTGGCGGCCCCTGTTGCGGAGGGTGTAGAAGCCATCGCGCCCTTCGATCTCAGCCCCTATACGGAACCTGGCGCAGCTCCTGAACCGGCATCCGAAGCATATAACCACCCAGTGGCAGCCGAGAAGACTGACGCTCGTCGCACAAGCCCGCTGCCAGCCAACGTCATTCCGCTGGCCGAGCTGGAGCACGGTGACGTAAGAGTGCGGCGCACGGTGCGCCAGGCGCACAAAATCATGGAAAAAGACATTCCGATTCTGATTCACGGTGAAACCGGCGCCGGCAAGGAAATTCTGGTACGCAGCCTGCATTATCACAGCCGTCGCGCCAGCGAGATGCTGGTCGCGGTGAACTGCGCGGCTATTCCCTCGGAGCTGGTCGAATCGGAACTGTTTGGCTATGAACGCGGTGCCTTTACCGGAGCCCAGAACAAGGGCTCCATTGGCCTGATCCGCCGCGCGCACCGGGGCACTCTCTTTCTGGATGAGATTGGGGAGATGCCGCTGACCGTACAGTCCCGGCTGTTGCGGGTATTGCAGGAACGCATGGTCATGCCTCTGGGTTCTACCGAGGTGTTTCCGGTGGACATCAAGCTGATCTCAGCCACCAACCGGATTCTGAAAGACGAAGTGACCGCAGGGCGGTTCAGGGAAGATTTGTACTATCGGATTTCCGGCCTGAACATCGAACTGCCCTCGCTGCGCGATCGTGCCGACAAGGCCGAACTGATCCGCTACGTTTACGAGCGGTTGCGTCTGGAGGAACCAGCTCAGCCATTAACGGACCGCTTGCTTGAGATGCTGGTCAGACACCCCTGGCCTGGCAACATGCGCCAGCTGGTGCATGTCTTGAAAGTCGGTATGGCCATGGCTGACGGCGATGAACTGGAAGACTGGCATCTGCCCGACGACTTCTTCGATGAACTCGACAGCCCGCACCAGGTGGGTAATACGCCAGAGGTGGAACCCCTTGAACGGCTGATACCCCGCTTGCTGAAAGAGCACCATGGCAATGTTTCAAAAACGGCAAAAGCGGCCGGGGTCAGCCGCAATACCGTTTATAAATACCGAGCCTGAAACCTATATCCCGGCGAGACGGCCACCTCAGTCGATCAGGGCTGAACGAACCGCTCGCTGCCAGCCAGCCACCAATCGCTTACGCTGATTCGACGTCATATCGGTATCGAAGGTACGGTCTGCCTGCCACAAGTCCGACAACTCCCGGGTCGATTTATAGACCCCGGTCTGCAGCCCGGCCAACATGGCCGCCCCAAGCGCCGTGGTTTCCGTAATGACGGGTCGGGTCACCTTGGAATCAGTCACATTGGACAAAAACTGCATGGCCCAGTTATTCGCGGCCATACCACCGTCAATGCGCAGCTCTACTTCATCAATCGACCCGTCGTCGAGCATAGCGCCGAGCAGATCGGCCGTCTGATACCCCACCGACTGCAAGCCCGCCGTCACAATGTGCTCGATGCCGGTATCCCGCGTCATACCCACCAGAACTGCACGGGCGTTGGGGTCCCAGTGCGGGGCACCCAATCCGGTGAAGGCCGGCACCAGATAAACATGCTGATCCGGCCCTACCTTTTCCGCCATCGCTTCACTGTCGGCGGCATGCTTGATGAAGCCCATCTTGTCGCGCAGCCATTGCATGGTCGCACCGGCCATAAAGATCGAGCCTTCCAGCGCGTAGGTCACCTTGCCATCCAACCGATAGCCAACCGTGGTCAACAGACGGTGTTTCGAGTTAACGGGCTGGGAGCCGGTGTTCATCACCATGAAGCAACCGGTACCGTAGGTACTCTTGGTCATGCCCCGGTCGAAACAGCATTGGCCAAACAAAGCGGCCTGCTGATCCCCTGCCACGCCAGCAATGGGCAATTCGACGCCCACTACATCCGGATCGGTCATACCGAAATCGGCCGCTGAATCCAGCACGGTCGGCATCATTGAACCGGGAATGCGGAACAGATCCAGCAGGGCTGAATCCCATTGCTGGGTGTGAATATTGAACAACAGGGTTCGGGAGGCGTTGGTCGCATCGGTCACATGCCGCTTACCACCGGTCATTTTCCAGATCAGGTAGGTATCGACGGTACCAAACAGCAATTCACCGGCTTCAGCCTGGGCTCGGGCGCCTTTGACATGGTCGAGAATCCAGGCCACTTTCGAGGCCGAAAAATACGGATCCAGCAACAGACCGGTCTTTTCATGCACCCAACCTTCGGTTTTACGATCTCTAAGCTCTTCACAGTATCGGGCCGTACGGCGGTCCTGCCAGACGATGGCGTTGTACAGTGGCTCACCAGTCTTACGGTTCCACACCAGCGTGGTCTCCCGCTGGTTGGTAATACCCAATGCCCGAATAGTACCCTCATGCTCAGCCGCCTTGCCCACAACATCCTTCAACGTATCCAACGTTGACTGCCAGATGTCTGCCGGATTATGTTCAACCCAACCGTCATCCGGAAAATGCTGTTCAAATTCCTGCTGCTCACTGGCCAGGGGCTCGCCCTGCCGGCTGAAGAGTATGGTACGGGTACTGGTCGTGCCCTGATCAATGGCTAGAAGTAAATCTGTCATAGGAACCCCGGTTGCAATAACGCCGCTATTTTCTTTTTTGTTCGATATTCAAGTTTATCCGCGCAGAAACGAACTTTAAAGTGTTTTTTCCTGTACTTTCTCTTTAATTATAAGTGTTGATAAACCAAGTGCAGGCTGCCGGGTAGGCTTATCCGGGGTAGTCCGCAGCATGGATGCTGCGGTCTAGGCCCCATGGACGGGTTTACGCCGACCCCGGATAAGCCTACCCGGTAGCCTGCACGTGCTCATGACAGCTAAGCAGAATCAACCACTGTATTAAGTAACCGAACCCGTCACCCATCGAAGCAGATTCCCGAAACAGTGTGGTAACAGGCCACCAAAAACTCAAACCGAATGTCAGGCAGAAAGTCGGTAGGACAAGGTTAAGAACAGTGTGCTAAGGTACTTTCCGTTCGTCTGATGTCGCATCTAGGAGTGTTCATGAGCAACCCCAAACATACCCTTTTCTGGATGACGGTCTATCTGCTGATCGTCGCTACCGTCTGTGCTCTGATTTATGAACCTCTCAAATCGGCTTTTATGGCCAACTGGGTCTTCAACACCCTGATTCTGGCCGTATTACTGATCGGCATTGGCCTGACTTATCGTCAGGTACTGATCTTGCGCCCTGAATTGCAGTGGATTGCTCTGTTTCGTACTGGCCGCAGTGGCCTGTCCGTCAAACAGGAACCACGTCTGTTGAAGCCCCTGGCACGCCAGTTGGGGGATGACTTCAAACGCGACCGCTTTACTCTGTCGGCCATGTCGCTGCGCACCGTGCTCGATGGCATTCGGTCTCGACTCGATGAATCCCGGGAGATCTCCCGGTATATGATCAGCCTGCTGGTATTTCTGGGTCTGTTGGGTACCTTCTGGGGTCTACTAGGTACCATTGAAGCGGTCGGGCGGGTGATTATTAACCTGGACATCGGCAATCAGGACTTTGAACAGGTCTTTGGCGAATTACAGGCTGGCCTGCTGCGGCCACTGGAAGGCATGGGTACCGCGTTCAGCTCATCCTTGCTGGGTCTCGGCGGCTCGCTGGTGCTGGGTTTTCTGGATATTCAGGCCGGCCATGCCCAAAACCGCTTTTACGACAGCCTGGAAGAATGGCTGACCGGCCTGACCAACCTGATTGATGCTCGCGATCTGACCGACGAACCCGGCCTGCCACGGACGCAAAAAGCCCGTGACGAACTGGCCGAAGAACTCCTGATACTCGAAGAAGAAAATCGCCAGCTGAAAGAAAAGCTGGGTTTTTCTGACGACGACTGAACGGAGCCCCGCTGATGTTAGGCAGTCGCAGACGCGCTCAATCTACCGTTAATGTCTGGCCCGGCTACGTCGACGCCCTGTCGGCTTTGCTGTTGCTGGTCATCTTTATGTTGCTGATCTTTACCCTGGCGCAGGTGTTTCTGGCGGAAACGGTGTCTGACCGGGATGCCGAGCTCAACAGGCTTAATGCACGCCTCGCTGAAATCAGCAACGCTTTGCTCCTTCAGGAAGAAAGCAATGAGGCTCTGAATGAACGGCTGGTGTCGTTGCGCGCCCAATATAACCAGAGCTTGCAGCGGCAGGCGGGCCTTGAAGATCAGGTTACCGCGCTTGAGGAAACCATTGAAACCGACCGGGAAACGATCGAAGTCCAGCTAAGGGAAAAGGCTGCGCTGCAGCAGGATATTGTAACTCTGCGCCAGTTGCGCGCTGAACTGGAACAGGAAATCGCCGGTTTGGTCACACGCCTTAACCAAAGTGAGACGTCGGTCGATCAACTTGAAACCGAACTGGCCGCGCGGGAAGAGCTGGTAGGCTCACTGCGTGATCGTAGTCAGGCGCTGGAAGCTCGCCTCGCGACAGAAGAAGAGCGCACTCTGCTCGCCCAGCGTGATATTGAAGAGCAAGAACTGCGCATTGAAGACCTGGTCGCCATCGCCAGTGAAAGTGAAGAAGCACTGGAGGAAGAGAAACGCCTCTCTGCCCGGGCACAGGCGGAAATCGACCGCCTGAGCCAGCAGATCGATGCGCTGCAAGCCCAACTCAACCAGATCAGCACGGCGCTGGCCCTTGAGCAGGAACTGACCGCTGAACAGGAGGTTCTATTGGCTGATCTGGGCGAGCGGCTGAACTCGGCGTTGGCGCAACGCGTCAATGAACTGGAACAGTATCGTTCCGATTTCTTTGGCCGGCTGCGTCAGGCACTGGCTAACAACCCCAATATTCGAATTGAAGGCGACCGTTTTCTGCTGCCTTCTGAACTGTTCTTTGAATCCGCCTCAGCGACTCTGGGTGTAGCGGGTCGGGGAGAGCTGGACAAGCTGGCGAACATCTTCGAGGAGATTGCCGCGGAGATTCCAGAGGATATCAACTGGATACTGCGCATTGATGGCCACACCGACCAGCGACCCATCAACACCGAACGCTTCCCGTCTAACTGGGAGTTATCTACCGCAAGGGCGGTGTCAGTTGTGCGCTACCTGGCCCAACGGGGCATCGAAGAAGACCGCATGGCGGCCGCTGGTTTTGGTGAACATCATCCGGTCGACCCGGCCTTTACCCAAGAGGCCTTTCAAAATAACCGGCGCATCGAGATCAAGCTGACTAATCGTTAAGCACTGACCGGCGTTATCGGTACCAAAAAAAGCCAGACATCGTCTGGCCAAGGTACTACACGGGTATTGGTACTACATGGTTATTGGTACTACACGGTCATCATTCAGCAACAATCAAACGTTATCTTCGTCGTCCCATACATCCCCATCGTCTTCCAGTTCCAGCCTGATGCTGCGCACGGCATTCCAGGCTTTTTCAGTCATTGGTGCCTTGTCATTTAGTTGTTTCACCTTTTGCCTGCCTGGCATTCTCGTTGATGAGATGCGCGACAGACTACCAGAACCTGACGACAACGGTACGCGCCTGGTTTGTATGGCATGTTTCAATAATGTTCCAGAATTGTTGGCCAACGTTCTCAGCCCGCCTCCGGCCAGCTATAGTGATACAACAGAGGGGGCATTTGATGTTTTCAATATTCGCTAGAATTTACAGTACCTGGATTGGCATCCTGCTGATCGCCAGCCTGGCCCTGTTTGTTGCGGTCACACTGGCCAACGACTACCGTTTCAAGCGCATGTCCGATCCGCTGCTGGACTCAGCGGCGCAATTTGTACAGCAGGGATATCAGCGCCAGGACACCGAGGAACGTCGCCAGTCGTGGCTGGAACTGGTATCAACACTGACCGGTTCCAGCTGGCAGAGCGTGCCCGGCACTCTAGAAGCACCGGAATACAACGAAGTCGACTGGATCAACGAGACTGTGCAACTAAAACACCCGCTCAGTGACCAACAAGCGCTAAGCGTTACCATCAGTGACTGGGAGCACCTGGCTACCGGGCTCGGCTTACTGGTAACCAACGAACTGTCCCTGGTACCCGTGCCGGATCGGGAACAACGGCTGGCAGAGCTCAATGCCAAATTCAATGTAGAGGTTCAGCGCCTGGGCTGGCGGAATGCAGATCTGGGTTTCGTGCTGGAACGTGAGCTGGAAAATGGCCAGGTAGTGCTCAATCGGGACAACGCTTTGAAGCAGTTTTTTGTCTACGTGCCCGCGGGTTCCGAGCAAGCACTCAGGCTGGGCCCGTTTAAGGAGTTCGTTTGGCTGACACCCAACATGACAGTGATCTTACTGTTGGGCTTTCTGTGCGTGACGGCGCTCGCACTCTGGCTGGTTTTGCGACCTTTACAATACCGGCTAACCCGAATGACCAGGGCAATTGATGCCATTGCCGAAACCGTAGAAGCCCCTGACCTGCCGGAGAAAAAGACAGACGCCCTTAATGGAATGTGGCATCACATTCAGTCGATGGCCCAGCGTCTGATCCAGATGGCCGAGCAAAGCCAGCAACTTAACCAGGCGGTGTCCCACGATCTGAAAACACCGCTGGCCAGAATGCAATTCGCTTTGGCCATGCTGGACCCCGATGCCCCACTGACCAAACAACTTCAGGAAGATGTGCGCGAATTGGAGCAATTAATTGACGAGTTGCTGTTGTATCATCAGTTAAGCCAACGGAAACCGGGAACTGGTCGTGAGCACGATACCCCTTATTGCTTTGTCAGCGATGAGCTGACTGCATTGGTCAACAGAATGAATCAGGAAAACGGAAACATCGAGTTGGTACTGGACCCAATAAACCGGGCCAGCATCGCTGCGCATCACTGGCGGCGGCTGTGCCGCAACCTGATCAGCAACGCTCTCCATTATGGCCATGGACAGACACGGGTCACGCTTACCGCCCACGCTCCCAACCTGGTGCTGACGGTTGAAGACAATGGTTCTGGATTCCTGGGTCTGAGCCTTATTCACGCCATCAAACCATTTGTACGGGGTGACAAGGCACGAAACCTGAGTCACAAAGGCCACGGTATGGGCCTGGCGCTGGTCGCCACTCTGGTCGAGCATTATCAGGGAGAATTGTCGGTGGGGCGCAGCGCACTGGGTGGGGCTAGGGTGACCGTTGCATTGCCCGCCCTGCCTGATCAACTGCCAATGACGTCATGAGGCGATTGAGGACCCGCCGCAACAGGCTACTGGCACCCGTGGTGCTCCTATTGTGGCCTGGAATCAGCCTGGTCCCGGCAGATGAATGGGGCAACTGGGATGATCTGCCAGATAATCTGCTAGAATCTCAAAATGATATCGAGTCTCTGGAAGAGTTATCAGGGCGCCTTGATCAATTGATTGCCGACCGTGCGGACACCGCTGGAACCAGCCAGGAACGGCTGCTGCAACGCTGGTTGAACCAGCTTGCCCCTGAAGACCGCAAAAACCTGTCTCTCGACACGCTGCTATCCCTTCCTAAAGACTGGACCGATGACCAGTTTGAAACCTGGTATGAATCTCTGGGCAATGGCCCGGGTAATGGTGGCCCGGGTAACGGAATCGGCAATGGCCCGGGTAATAGTGGCCCGGGCAACGGAATCGGTAATGGCCCGGGTAATGGTGGCCCGGGCAACGGAATCGGTAATGGCCCGGGTAATGGTGGCCCGGGTAATGGAATGGGTAATGACGACGATGATGATGACGAGGACGACGACTAAACATCTCTCGCTGCGTCAGCGCCTGCAAAAGGCGCTCTGGTTACTGGTCTTACTGCCGATGCCTGTCATTGCAGAAACCAACTGGTCGGATGAATTGGCCGCCATTCAACAGTTACAGGCTGAAGGAAATGTCGTACAAGCTGTCATCGATCTTGAGGCACTGCACAGCCAGAACCCGACGGCATCTCGTCTTAAGTTGGAACTGGCGGCGTTGTATTTGCAACTCAACGAGCCAGAAACCGCCGAACGGTACCTAACCGATGTGCTGGCAGATCCCGACTTGCCGGTGCGAGTACGCATCAACACTCAGGTGTTGCTGATACAAGCACAGGAAGCCCAGACAGTCAGTGACTACCAACTCTACAGCCATCTGCAGATCAGCACAGGCCAGACAGAGCAATTAGACAGCGGCTATGGTCAGGTTAGCGGTCAGATCCAGTTGTTGTTTCCCAAATCGATCTTCTACTCCACCCGTCAATCGTTCACTTTACGACCCCTGGCGCAAGTGACGGCCCTGTCACGACATTACCCGGACCGAAACGACAACCCCTGGCTTGGTCGACTGGAAGGCGGGCTTTGGGCACACAACGCCAATTCCCTTGTGCAACTTTCCCTGGGGTTCCAGCGGAACGACACTTTGAGCGGCTGGTTGGCCAATGCTGCCTACGCCACCAACGTCAGGGATGTCCAATTACGGCTAACGCATGAACAGTTCTGGCATGACCAGGGAGCGCACAGCGACAGCCTCGCGGGCGTTTCAAAAGCACTTGGTACGCGCAGCCGGGTGAGTATCTTCTGGGAAAGGCAACACCGCACGCTCGATACCGCCACCAGAACCGATCACGAGGCAGGCATCGGCCTTAACACCAACCTGAACGACTGGGGGACCGAGTTCAACCTGGTGCAAGCGCTGACTCGCGACGAACTAGCATTGGAGAACCGACTTATTTGGCAGGTCTTACCCGATTGGCGCGTGCGCCTGCATGCAGACCTGACCAACCTCGCGGCCAGCAATCCTCTGAACTACGCTTTATCGATCAGCCTGAGATGGACGCCAATAGGAACCTGATCCATGATCTTCACCGCCGATTTCTCCCACGAGCCAGACTCAACCCAGGCTGGCTACGGCCGCCTTGTGCTGGTCGAGGACGATATCGCATTGAGCCAGCTCACCTGCCAATACCTGACCCGAGAGGGTTTTGAGGTGTTGACCGTCGCTGATGGTCTTCAGGCACCCAACCGCATCAAAGCCTGGGCACCGGATCTGGTGATTCTGGATATCATGTTGCCCGGTCAGGATGGTTTTGACATCTGTCGTCAGATTCAGCGGTTCTACCAGGGTCCGATCCTGTTCCTGACGGCACGCGGTGAATCACTGGACGAAATTCTCGGGCTGGAACTGGGCGCCGATGACTACCTGACCAAACCGGTCGAACCCCGGGTATTGCTGGCCAGAATCAAAGCACATCTACGGCGCAGCTGTCGCAACAGAACCTGGCCTGGTAGCATCGATAGCACTGTGTTCGACTGGCTCAAAGTGGATAAACGCAACCTCAAAGTCACCTGCCAGGGCCGGGATATCGAGCTAACCCAGCCGGAATTTAATCTGTTGTGCCTATTGTACGATCAACCGGGGATCATCCACAGCCGGGATGAGATCATGAAATCACTGCGTGGCATTGAGTACGACGGTGTATCACGCACGGTGGACATATTGGTGTCCGGCATTCGCCAGAAGCTTGGGCTCGAAAATGCCATCAGGACCGTCCGGGGCAAGGGGTATCTGCTGGTTGAGTCACCCTACTAAACCCCTGCATTTGTCAGCACAGCGCCATTTTCATACACTGATCGGTTGATCGATACCTGTCTGACGGAACACAAGCCAGGTTGAATACTGGAAAGCGGTCGCTCAGGTCCAGCGTTTGGCCAGGGTTTCATCGCTCTGGCGGGCATCAAGCCAGCGCGAAGTACCATCCGGTCCCGTTTCCTTTTTCCAGAACGGTGCCTCGGTTTTCAGGCAATCCATCAGAAAGGACGCGCCATCGAACGCAGCCTGACGATGCGGGCTACTGACACCAACGAACACAATCTGGTCAGCCGGGTGCAAATCACCCACTCGGTGAATGATACGAATCCGGTTCAGTGGCCAGCGTTCAGTAGCCTGGTCAGCCAGCCGGGTAAGAACCGCTTCGGTCATGCCCGGGTAATGCTCCAGGTGCAGACGCTGCACGGCATCGCCATCGTTGAGATCCCGGACCCGACCAACAAAGCACACCACCGCGCCGTCATCGGTGTTGCTCGCACAAAGGGCGTCGTATTCCGCTTGCAGGGTAAAGTCCTCTGGTCCGACTCGTATCTCGATCGCCCTTTCCGTTGTTGTAGCTGTCACGATTCAGCCTCCCGTTACCGGCGGGAAAAGGGCCACTTCATCGCCCGGTTTCAGCGGCTGATTGGTCTGCGTCATGGTCTGGTTCACAGCGGTCAACAAGCGTCCGCTCAGCATCGGCTGCCAGTGTGGGTGAGCCTCACCCAACCAGTGCTTGAGGGCATCGAGATCAGGCGCCTCCTCAACCGGCACTTCCAGGCCAGCAACCCCCAATTCTTCTCTCAGACGGGCGAAAAACTTCACATGAACCAGATGACTCATTGCTCACTCCCGCGGGCAGACCAGTGGCCCGTCTTACCGCCCTGCTTTTCAAGCACCCGCAACCCGTCAATGCGCATGCCCGGATCGACCGCCTTGACCATATCAAACAACGTTAAGGCCGTTACCGAGGCAGCCGTCAGCGCTTCCATCTCGACTCCGGTTTTACCTTCAAGCTTGCACCATGTCTCTATCCGCACGCGTCCCTGGTCACGCTCAAGGGTCAGGTCGACACCGATCTTACTGAGCATCAGCGGGTGACACAGCGGAATCAACTGCGATGTCAGCTTGGCGCCCTGAATACCGGCGACCCGGGCAACACCAAAGATATCACCCTTGTGATGCCCGCCCTGCTCGATCAGGCTCAGGGCGGCCTCGTTCATGAAGACGTAGGCTTCTGCTCTGGCTTCGCGCTGAGTGACAGCCTTTCCGGACACATCCACCATATTGGCTTCGCCCCGGTCGTTTAAATGACTGAACTCACTCATGCGGACCCCGGTTTTAACTGGCCTACAAAGTTGCAGGGCTTGTGGGTTGAATCGAGCTGCTCCCGAATAATGCCTTCCCAGCCGGTACGACAGGCACCGGTCGAACCCGGCAGGCACATCACCAGGGTGCCATTGGCGAGCCCAGCCAAAGCCCGGCTTTGCACCGTTGAGGTACCGATTTCCTGGTAAGACAACTGCCGAAACAGTTCGCCAAAGCCGTCAATGTGTTTATCCAGCAGTGGTGTGACCGCTTCGGGGGTGGAATCGCGGCCGGTAAAGCCAGTGCCTCCGGTCATCAGCACGACCTGGGCATCGGCAGAGGCGATCCAGCGCGACAAATGTGCCCGTATCTGATAAACCTCGTCTTTTTCGATCATTGTTTCGATCACCCGATGCCCAGCCGCTGCGGCTGCCTCGGCCAGATATTGGCCAGAGGTATCATTGTGAGGCCCGCGGGTATCGGAAATGGTTAACACCACAATATTGAGCGCCTGTGGCGTTTGTGCCGATTCAGTGGGTGTAGAGTTACTCACCGGTGTCTCCTGTCGGTGTGTCTGAAAAACTTGACGAAACCTCAGACACTGCCTGAAATTCAGCCCAGTCCTCAGGCGTGTTGAGATTGAGGCGATCCTGCTCAGCGAGAGGCTCCGCCAACCACCGCCCGTTAAAATGGGCCATCAGGGCGCGCAATGAACGCGGGCCGTCAGGCTGGTTTAGCCAATCGGCCAGCGTCTCCCTGACGGTGGCTATCGCCGGTACCGCCAGGGGCAGCGGTGCATTCTGGTAGGCTACCGGCACCGACTCAGCCTCCATGCAGTGCGCCAGCCGACACAAGCGATCCAGCGGCAACGCAGGCATATCCACCGGCACCACCAGCCAGAACGCGGGTTCCGGGTGCTGCGTAAGGGCGCTGTACAGCCCCGCCAGCGGGCCCCGAAAATCAGGCCAGACGTCAACAATACCGCCTGGCCCACTGTGCCAGACGTCGAGGTCGAGCGATGCCAGGCGCTGACGCTGCCAATCCAGCAAGGTGGTATCAGCCATCGGTAAACGGGCCTTGTCGGTCCCCATGCGCAGACTGCGACCACCGGCTAGTATCAGTACCGCCCCTTGTTTAACCATCGCTGTACATCGACGTCAGCCTCCAATAATGCTCAGATTCTGGGTGCCACCGGTTTGACCCTCGTGCAGCAGGTGGCTCGGTGCCTTGTGCTTCAGCAGCGCTGATAACTGCGCTTGCAGCTCAGGCACGGCCACGTCCGGTTGCATCCAGGGGCGAACATCCAGGCCACCGTCCGAGAACAGACAGAGGTGCAGCTTGCCGGTAGATGAAATACGCAGGCGATTGCAACTGGAACAGAAATCCCGGCTATACGGCATGATCAGGCCTATGCGGCCCTGGTATTCAGGGTGCCAGAACTCCTCTGCAGGCCCGGCATCCCGCCGGCGCTTCACCGCCTGCCAGCCTTCAGCCAGCAATTGCTGCTTCACTGTTTGCCCACTGATGTGGTGTTCGCGAAAAAAAGCCGGGTGGTCACCGGTTTCCATCACTTCAATAAAGCGCAAGGTGACCGGTGTGGTCTTGAGCCAGGTTAAAAAAGTCGCTAACTGGCCCTTTAGACCGCGCATCAACACCGCGTTGACCTTGACGGACAGACCCAGATCAATCGCGGCATCAAGCCCACGAAGTATCTCAGGCAGGCGATCGTGTCCGGTGATGGTTTTAAATTCAGCGGCATCCAGGCTGTCAATTGACACATTCAGTTGATTCAACCCGGCCTGTCGCCACTGCCCGATTCGCTCGGCCAGCTTATAACCATTGGTGGTCAGCGCGACCGTCCGGATTCCCGGCGTTTGGGCGGCAGCATCAATAATCTCGGGCAAATCACGGCGCAAACCCGGCTCGCCACCGGTAATGCGAACTTTTTCGGTGCCCAGGCCCGCAAAGGCGGCCAGCGTTTGGCGAATTTCGGGCAAGGTGAGAAAGGACTGATCAGGCTTACCCTGATAGCCATCTGGCAGGCAATAGGTGCAACGAAAGTTGCACACATCGGTCACCGACAGCCGCAGGTAATAAAACCGGCGGCCCATCGCGTCTTCTAACATAGTTCACCTTTCCAAGTCGGGAGGCTGACGCGTTTCCGCGGCAACCCTGTTGTTCGTCACTCACGGTGTCGAACAAGGCCCTGGCGTCATATCACAGCAGACGTAGACCACCAGGGCTCGGTGGTTTGAATTTTAGGATGTTATATCAGGCAATCGCCTCCGCTCACTGAGTGAGTGTTACTGTTACGACGTTGGAATCATACTCAGACCATCGCGGGTTCACAATGGCCGCTGCCTACACATACCTAAGCCCTTCCTCAAGCACTTGTTCGGGCGTCATGTCCTTGGGCGGCATGTGCAAACGCTGGCGAACCTCATCCCCCTGACAAGATTCAAGATGCACGTCGAACCCCCACAGCCGATGGACATGTTTGAGCACTTTTTCGGCATCTTTATCGAGCGGGATGTTGTTATGTCGGGTATGACGCAAGGTTAGCGTCCGGTCGCCGCGCAGATTGACCTCCACGACCTGAATATTGGGCTCCCTCATGCTCAGGTTATACTGCTCGGCCAGCAATGCCCGGACCTTGCGATAGCCCTGCTCATCGTGAATCGCGCTGATCTCGAATTCACTCTCATCTTCATCGTCATACACCGCGAACAAATGCATGTCGCGCATCACCTGGGGCGACAAAAACTGCTGAATGAAGCTTTCGTCCTTGAAGTTCTCCATGGCGAAATGCAGGGTATCGAGCCAATCCTTACCCGCCAGATCCGGAAACCACTCACGGTCTTCATCGGTCGGGTTTTCGCACATCCGTTTCAGATCCCGATAAATATTGAAGCCCAGGGTGTAGGGGTTCAGCCCTGAATAGTATTTTGAGTCGTACGGCGGTTGATACACAACCGCCGAATGGCTGGCCAGAAACTCCATCATAAAGCCTTCGGTGATATAGCCCCGGTTATACATCTCATTCATCAGGGTGTAGTGCCAAAAACTGGCCCACCCCTCGTTCATCACCTGAGTCTGACGCTGCGGGTAAAAATACTGGGCCAGCTTGCGAACAATGCGCACCAGTTCGCGCTGCCAGGGTTCCAGCAAGGGCGCATTTTTTTCAATGAAGTAAAGAATATTTTCCTGGGGCTCTGAAGGGAACGTCCGCCGCTCCTGCTGGGCCTCTTTGCCTTCTGCTATCGGTATGGTGCGCCACAGCAAATTAACCTGTTGCTGCTGATAGGTTTCGCGCTCCTCCTGACGCGCCAGCTCTTCTGCGGCGGAAATGGGCGATGGTCGTTTATAGCGATCCACACCGTAATTCTGTAAAGCGTGGCAGGAATCCAGTATCCGTTCCACTTCTCGCACACCGTATCGTTCTTCACAGTGAGTCACGTACTGCTTGGCAAACACCAAATAATCGATAATGGCAGTCGCGTCGGTCCAGGTTTTAAACAGGTAGTTATTCTTAAAAAAAGAATTATGGCCATAGCAGGCGTGCGCAATCACCAACGCCTGCATTGGCATGGTGTTTTCTTCCATCAGATAGGCAATACAGGGGCTGGAATTGATGACGATCTCATAGGCCAGCCCCATAAAGCCGCGCTGATAATTTTGCTGAGTCTGCAGAAACTGCTTGCCATAGGACCAATGGTGGTACCCCAGCGGCATGCCAATGGACGAATAGGCATCCATCATCTGCTCCGAACTGATGATCTCAATCTGGTTCGGATAGGTATCCAGCCGGTACTCCTGAGCAATCTGGCTGATTACGTGGTCATATTCCTGAATCAGCGGGAAAGTCCACTCACTGCCGGTTGAAATGGGTTTCTGGGTCATGTGGTTTTCCTCTGAAACAACTGGCGGAAGACCGGGTAAATATCGGAGGGGTCGATGATCTGTTCCATCGCAAACTGCTCTGGAAACCCCGTCTGCACATCCTCATAGGCATGCCAGAGCGCCTGATGGTCACGCGGTGTGATCTCAATATAGGAATAATACTGCACCAGCGGCATGATCGCTTTGGCCAGTAACTCACGACACTGGGGAGAGTCGTCATTCCAGTTGTCGCCATCGGAAGCCTGAGCCGCATAGATGTTCCATGCGTTTGGCGGATACCGGTCGTTAATCACCTCACCCATCATCTTTAATGCACTGGACACAATGGTTCCACCAGTCTCCCGTGAATAGAAAAACTCTTCTTCATCAACCTCTTTGGCACTGGTGTGATGTCGGATAAAGACGACTTCGATTTTTTCGTAATTGCGCCGCAAGAACAGGTACAACAATAAGAAAAACCGTTTTGCCATATCCTTGGTGCTCTGAGTCATGGAGCCGGACACATCCATCAGGCAGAACATAACGGCAGCATTGCTCGGCACCGGCACCCGCTCGTTGCGATTAAAGCGCAGATCGAAGTCGTCGATAAACGGCATCCGGCGAATCTTGTGGTCCAGCCCTTCGATTTCTTCCTGCCAGCCCAGCAATGATTGGGCATCGCGCAAGACCTCGTCTTTCTCCATCTCTTGCTCAACCAGGGCTTTCAGCTCTTTCAGCCGACGTCGTGACTTGCCACTGAGCGCGATGCGCCGGGCATGGGCATTGCGCAACGAACGAACAATATTGATGCGGTTGGGCACGCCCTGGCTGGTAAAACCGGCATGGCGGTACACATGATCGCTCATTTCCTTGAGTTCTTTGCGCACCAGGTTGGGTAATTCCAGATCTTCGAACAGAAATTCCAGAAATTCGTCCTGGGTAATGTTGAAAGTAAAGTCGTCTAACCCTTCCCCGCTGTTCCCGGCATCGCCACTGCCCTGCCCCTGGCCACCGCTGCCACCCGAGGGCTTGCGAATGCGATCCCCTGATCGGAATTCTTTATTGCCCGGATTGATGATATTGCGTTTGCCACCGCGACCGTGGCTAAACACTGGTTCAGAGATGTCCTCCGACGGTATGGATATCGACTCACCATGTTCCATATCGGTAATGGACCGCTTATTGACGGCCTCATTGACTGCCTTCTTGATGTGCTTGCGGTACCGCTCCAGGAACCGACGACGATTAACCGCGCTCTTGTTCTTTCCATTTAACCGACGGTCAATCACGTAAGAATTCATCATACTGTGACCTCTGTTTGTCGAGCAGACCGGAACTCCGTCTACCTGGCAAAAAATATTGCCTGGCAGCCAGATTATTCGTTACCGATCAGGACGACTTGCGCACTCTCAGATACCATTCACTCAGCAGGCGCACCTGTTTTTCGGTGTAACCCCGGTTGACCATGCGCCGCACGAAATCCTGATGTTTCTTTTCATCATCGTTAGACGACTTGGCGGAGTAGGAAATGACCGGCAATAGATCTTCGGTATTCGAGAACATTTTCTTCTCGATGACAGCGCGCAGTTTTTCATAGCTCTGCCAACTCGGGTTGCGCCCTTCATTGTTGGCCCGGGCACGCAATACAAAGTTTACGATCTCGTTGCGGAAGTCTTTGGGATTGGAGATACCAGCGGGCTTCTCGATCTTCTCCAACTCCTCGTTCAACGCAGCCCGGTCAAGGATCTCACCGGTTTCCGGATCACGGAATTCCTGATCCTGTATCCAGAAGTCAGCATAGGTGACGTAGCGGTCAAAAATATTCTGACCGTATTCGGAGTAGCTCTCAAGGTAGGCGGTCTGGATCTCTTTGCCGATAAAATCAACATAGCGCGGCGCCAGATACTCTTTCAGGTGCGCCAGATAACGGTCGTGGACGTCCTGGGGAAACTGCTGTTGCTCGATCTGGTCTTCAAGTACATAAAGCAAATGCACCGGGTTAGCGGCAACTTCAGTGGCATCGAAGTTAAATACTTTCGACAGGATTTTGAAGGCGAAGCGAGTCGACAGCCCATCCATACCCTCATCAACCCCTGCGGAATCCTTGTACTCCTGAATGGTCTTGGCTTTGGGATCAGTGTCTTTCAGGTTTTCACCGTCATAGACGCGCATTTTCGAATAGACATTCGAATTTTCAGGCTCTTTAAGCCTGGAGAGCACCGAAAACTGTGCCAGCATCTTCAGCGTATCCGGAGCGCAGGGTGACTCGGACAGAGAACTGCTTTCGATCAATTTTCGGTAGATGTTGATTTCTTCGGTGACTCGGGTGCAATAAGGCACCTTGACGATAAACACCCGATCCAGAAAGGCTTCGTTGTTCTTGTTGTTGCGAAATGCCTTCCATTCAGATTCGTTACTGTGGGCCAGCACCGTACCAGTAAAGGGAATGGCGCTCATGCCTTCAGTGGCGTTATAGTTACCTTCCTGAGTGGCCGTGAGCAAGGGGTGTAACACCTTGATCGGCGCCTTGAACATCTCGACGAATTCCATCAAACCCTGGTTGGCTTTACACAGAGCACCGGAGAAGCTGTAGGCATCCGGATCGTTCTGGGGAAAATCTTCCAGCATGCGGATATCGACCTTTCCCACCAGCGCTGAGATATCCTGGTTGTTTTCATCGCCGGGTTCGGTCTTGGCGACCGCAACCTGATCGGTAATCGAAGGGTAGAGTTTAACCACCCGAAACTGGCTGATGTCTCCGCCAAATTCATGCAGGCGCTTGACTGCCCAGGGCGACATGATAGAACGCAAGTAGCGCAGCGGGATGCCATAGCGCTCTTCCAGAATGGCGCCGTCTTCATCCGGATCAAACAAGCTCAGCGGGCTCTCATAAACAGGAGACCCCTTGATCGCATAAAACGGTACGGTTTCAATCAGTTGTTTCAGGCGCTCGGCCAGAGACGATTTACCGCCGCCCACCGGGCCCAGCAGGTAGAGGATCTGTTTCTTCTCTTCCAACCCCTGAGCGGCATGGCGGAAATAAGAAACGATCTGCTCGATCGGCTCTTCCATACCGTAAAATTCTTCGAATGCCGGGTAACGTCGGATAATTTTATTGGAAAAGATACGACTCAGCCTGGCGTCTTTGGCCGTATCGATGACCTGGGGTTCGCCAATGGCGGCGAGCATTCGTTCAGGGGCCGACGAGTAAGCGATCGGATCCTCTTTACACAAAGCAAGGTACTCTTCGAGGGAATACTCCTCCAGCAACCTGGCTTCATAACGTGATTGAAAATGCTTGAATATATCCATGAACGACCCCCTGGAACGCTATCAATTAAGCTCTCTCCGTGAGCGATGTCTGTCATGTTTCAGTGAATATCTATGCTCTCTTTTACTGGCTGCAAAGTGCACGCCAACACATGAAAACCCTGTCAGTTCAGATAGGTACCGGCCGCCCGGCGTACTCCGCTTTACAGTGAATAAGTAATGCATGGTGGAAACTGGGCGAAGGCGTTTCGCCCGGCCATTTCTGACCTGCTTACAATTTCAAGGTTAGTTCAGAAGCCGCGTAAAGGCAGGCAAATAGCGGACTTTTTTTAGAATTTACAGTTGGATAGCCGATACTGAACAGAGTGAGGGATCGCGCAGAAATATCAGGGCTCCGGCGCCTACAGTTGCCAGTCGACCGGCGTTTGACCCGTGCCGCGTAAATAAACATTGGCCCGGGAAAAATGACCCGAACCAAACCAGCCACGATGCGCCGACAAGGGTGACGGATGCGGGGCCGTCAAAACACAGTGACGCTGGCGGTCAATCATTTGACCTTTCTTCTGGGCATAACTCCCCCACAGCATAAACACGACATCATCCCGAAACCGGTTGATGTGGTCGATCACCGCATCGGTCACGGCCTCCCACCCTTGACCCCGGTGGGCATTGGCCTGGCCCTGTTCGACGGTCAGTACTGCGTTCAGTAGCAGCACGCCCTGATGGGTCCAGGGCGTCAGATCGCCGGTATCGGGTACGCTGAAGGGAATGTCATTGCTCAGCTCTTTGAAGATATTTCGCAAGCTGGGTGGGAAGGCAACACCCGCAGGGACTGAAAAGCTCAGCCCTTGCGCCTGGCCCGGTCCGTGGTATGGGTCCTGCCCCAGAATAACGACTTTCACCTGCTCTATCGGCGTGGCATTTAATGCCTCGAACACGGCAGGCGCAGGGGGGTAGATCCGAGCGCCCTGCTCTGCCCGTTGATTAAGCCACTGCACCAGGGTTCGCTGTTGCGGCTCGGCCAGGGTGGGTGCCAGGGCGGCCCGCCAACCAGGGTCGGTCAGAGCGAGATCGGGGTCCAGTAACCAGTTTGGTTCGGGTGACGCGGATTGCACCACAGAATCAGTCCTCCGCAATTTGGATCAGCGCCCGGCGCTGAATATTGCTGGCCAGCATGGCCTCGATACGCGGTCCCAGTTCTTCCAGTGTCAGCGTATCGCACATAGTGTTCAGCATGGGCAACTTCCACAGCTGTGCATACTTGGCCAGCACCCGGGTCCGGGCATCCAGCGGGGCATCAGCACTGGCAACGCCGAGCAGGTTCACCCCACGCAAAATAAACGGGAAGATATCGGCAGGGAGCGCAGTGCCGCCGACAATGCCGCAGGCAGCCACAGATCCGCCATAGCGCAGGCTCTTGAGAATATTGACCAGCGTATGGCTCCCGACCGTATCGATGGCGCCAGCATAATTAGCCGGTCGCAGTGCTTTTGAATCCGGTTCGCTCAGCGCTTCGCGCGGCAAGATATCTGTTGCACCCAATTGCCTTAGCCAATCATGCGAGTCGGGTTTACCGCTCACGGCGGTAACCTTATAGCCCAGGGTCGACAGCAAGTGCACCGCCAGACTGCCTACGCCTCCGGTTGCGCCTGTGACCAAAACAGGGCCTTCTTCGGCGCGAACACCGCTTTCGATCAACTTTTCCAGACAATAGGCGGCTGTCACTCCGGCTGTTCCAAGGCGCATGCTGTCGGCCATACTCAACCCGGTTGGTAACGTCACCACCCAGTCTGCTGGCACGCACACATAATCGGCAAAGCCACCCTGAGTATTCATGCCCAGGTCGAAGCCAATCACCGCGACCTGTGTTCCGGGTTGAAACTGGCCAGACCGATCTTGCTCAACCACGCCAGCCGCATCGATGCCGGGCGTATGGGGGTAGTAACGGCTGACGCCCTTGTGGCCGTTCGCGGACAGCGCATCTTTATAATTCAGCGATGACCAGTGCACTCGAATCAACACATCGTGGTCGGGTAACTCACTCATTGGCCGGTCTTCAAGGGTGCGGGTAACGCCCTGATCGGTCAGATGTATGCGAAACGCTCTATAGGTCGTCATTGTTGCCCCCTGGGCTGCGGTTACGGATCCTGAGTCTTTATGACCCACTGGACATTAATCGTCAGTTTACCCAAGTCCAGCCGGACGGGGTTATACCGCTTTAGTCGCCTGCAAACTCACACAGGGCCCGAACGCTATGCCCAGCCCGGGTCAGGGTCTGGCTACCACCCAGATCCGGCAGATCAACAATGGCGGCGCATTCAACCACGTCGGCACCCAGACGCTGTACCAGCGAGCAGGCCGCCACCAGGGTTCCACCGGTGGCAATCAGGTCATCAAGCACCAGTACACGCTGACCGGGTTTAAGCGCGTCGGCATGAATCTGCAGCACGGCCTGACCGTATTCAAGTTCATAAGCTTCTTCAAGGGTATCGAACGGCAACTTACCCTGCTTGCGAACCGGCACAAAGGCGGTATTCAACTGATACGCCAGAGGTGCCCCTATAATAAAACCCCGGGCATCAATGCCGACCACCGCGTCAATGTCATAGTCGAAATAGCGATACACGAAGGCATCGATCAGTTGGCGAAACACTTTTGCATCGGACAACAGCGTAGTGATGTCCCGAAATTGAACACCGGGCTTGGGCCAGTTCGGCACAGTGCGGATGTGAGCTTTGGGGTCAAAGACCGGGTGTTGGTTCTCATTCTTTTGTACAGAATTGTTTGGCACTGCAGGAATCCACTTTGAATAAAAAACGGGGCCATTGTAGCGACCCCGTTCTAATTTCGCGATGTTATCGTCAGACGTTACAGGAAGATGTATTTCAACAGAGCCGCACCCGCAATGACGTAGACACTGATGTTGACGTCTTTTGCTTTGCCGGCCATCACTTTGACGACTGCATAGGTGATGAACCCGGCCGCGATACCTTCGGCGATCGAATAGGTCAGCGGCATCATCACCGCCGTTACCACCACCGGGGCGGCCTCGGTCATGTCTTTCCAGTCAACGCTGGAGATGGAAGAGATCATCAGCACGGCAACGAACAGCAACGCTGAAGCCGTCGCGTAAGCCGGAATCATCTGTGCCAGTGGCGAGAAGAACAGCGCCAGCAAGAACAGGACCGAGACCGTCAGGGCCGTCAGCCCCGAACGACCGCCTGCAGCGATACCCGCACCGCTTTCGATGTAACTGGTGGTGGTCGAGGTACCCAGCAATGAACCGGCTACAGACGCCGTACTATCGGCCATCAGGGCCTTGCCCAGGCGCGGCAGCTTGCCATCTTTGTCGAGCAGGTTGCCCTCTTTAGCCACGGCTACCAGGGTGCCTGAGGTATCGAAAACGTCGACAAACAGAAATGACAAAATAACCGCGATCAGGCTCAGCTCAAGTGCACCGAGAATATCCAGCTGGAAAAAAGTTGCGCCCAGGCCAGAGGGCATGGCCAGGAAACCGTTGTACTCAACCAGATCGAAAAAGAAACCCGCAACGGTTACGGCCAGAATGCCAATAATCACGCTGCCGGTAACGCGTCTGTGATGCAGGGCGGTAATCAGCGCGAAACCCAGAAACGCCAGAATCACCTGCGGTGAGCTCAGGTCACCGGGGCCCACCAGGGTTGCGTCGTTATTAACGACCACCCCTGCGCCCTGCAGACCGATAATGGCCAGAAACAGGCCAATACCGACCGCAATACCGGTCTTCATTGAGGCCGGAATGGCATTGATGATCCACTCGCGCACTTTGAACGCGCTGAGCAATACGAACAGAATACCGGACCAGAACACACAGCCGAGCGCGACCTCCCAGCTAACGCCCATGCCCATGACAACACCAAAGGTGAAGAAGGCATTGAGACCCATACCCGGGGCCAGCGCGACCGGATAATTGGCCAGCAGGCCCATAATGCCGGTCCCCAGAGCAGCAGCAATACAGGTGGCCACAAACACAGCATCGAAGGGCATGCCTGTCGCCGACAGGATGCCCGGGTTCACAGCGATGATGTACGCCATGGTCAGAAAGGTAGAAATACCCGCAAGCACTTCGGTGCGAACATCGGTTCCGAGTTCTTTCAGCTTGAAGAATTGTTCCAGCATGATAATTCCTATTATGGGCAATGCACCAAGGCGTCCGGACGGGGCCTGAGTGTCAGTCACCTTGTTTTTATGGTTTTCCGTAACAGCCGTAATGTTGTGTAACAGCTGTGGGTTTTTGTAACAGCGGCGATTTTCGCAGACTTTACACGCGCAAGCACCTCTGGACCGTTCGGTCAGAATTTAACTTAGCAGAAGCTGTGCCAGGAGGGAGGATTATTTTATAACTCAAGTTTCAGAGTTCGTACCAACTGAGTGCCAGGTGCCGGGGGTGCCTGGCACGGACTCCTGGCAATTCAGCGAAACTGAACTCCGAAACTTGAGTTATAAACAAGGGGTCGTCCAGCCTGCGACAGGCAGGCCGGGTGTATGAGACTTATCAGGGATGCAGCTTCAGGGTATCCAGGGTGCGCTGACGCACCTCGGCCAGCAAATCGGCGTCGTTGATCAGAGATTTTCCGTAGGAAGGCACCATCGTCTTCATTTTTTGCTGCCAGTCCGCATCATTCATGCGTTCGGAATAGCAGGTCTCAATGATGTTGATCATGGTCTGCGCCGCAGTGGATGCCCCCGGAGAAGCCCCCAGCAAAGCAGCCAGACTGCCGTCGGCAGTCGAGATCACCTCGGTACCGAACTCCAGCTTACCACCAAGTTCCGGGTCCTTTTTGATGATCTGGACGCGCTGACCGGCGATGGCCAGCTCCCAGTCTTCATCACGGGCATTGGGGTAAAACTTGCGCAAGGCATCAACCCGGGATTTATGTGACTGCATCACTTCACTGATCAGATAGCGGGTCAGGTCCATATTGCCCAGGCCCGCAATCAGCATGGGTTTCAGGTTATTGGGTCGCACCGATTTAACCAGATCAAAAAAGGAACCCTGTTTCAGAAACTTGGTAGTGAACCCGGCAAAGGGGCCGAACAGCAGCGCTTCCTTACCATCGATAATACGGGTATCCAAATGCGGAACGGACATCGGCGGCGCTCCAAGAGGCGCTTTGCCGTAAACCTTGGCATGGTGCTGTTTAACGACCTCGGGCTTGCGGCATACCAGCCACTGGCCGCTGACCGGGAACCCGCCATAGCCATGCCCTTCCGGTACGCCGGATTTCTGCAACAACGGCAGTGCGCCACCGCCCGCGCCCAGAAACACAAAACGGGCGTCCACTGCTTGAATCTGCCCGGTTTTGGTGTCTTTCAGGGTCACGGCCCAACGACCATTGTCTTTCTGATTCAGGTCGACAACCTCATGCGACAGTTTCAACTCGAAGCCGTTTTGCTGTTGCAGGTGGTTAACCAGATGACGTGTCAGCGCCCCAAAATCGACATCAGACCCATAGCGAACCCGGGTTCCTGCCACTTTTTGGTGCGGATCGCGATCTTTCATGATCAGCGGCATCCACTCACGCAACACCTCAGGATCATCGGTAAATTCCATGTCTTTGAACAGATGATGGGCTTTCAGCGTCTCGTAGCGTTTCTTCAGAAACGCCACGTTCTCCTCACCCCAGACAAAGCTTTTGTGCGGTGCCGTGTTAATGAAGCGCGCCGGTTCCGGCAAAGCACCCTGCTCAACCAGGTAAGACCAGAACTGCAGGCTGACTTCAAAGGCCGAGTTGATAAAGAACGCCTTGGTAGTATCGATGCTGCCATCGGTCTTCACCGGCGTATAGTTGAGCTCACAATAGGCGGCATGACCGGTACCCGCATTGTTCCAGCCATCGCTGCTCTCCTGGGCAACGCTGTTCTGTTTTTCCAGCATCAGGATCTCGAACTTGGGATCCAGCTGTTTCAACATCATCCCCAGGGTGGCGCTCATGGCACCGGCACCAACTAACACAACGTCTGTAGTGATTGCAGTCATCAGGATATTCGCCCGCTGAAAAGTAAGCATTGGGAACAGATCCGCGACACTTTTTCGATGCGCGAGCGCCTCGCAATCACCGGTTTGTACAAGTGTCGGTCAATTACGGACCTGTTCCGGAAATCTTGGAAGCCCACCATAGCGACGCATTAAAGCGAGTGTTTGCTAACCCGCATCGCCAATCGTTAAGCCAACCGCAGCGAATTATACGGATTTTGTAACAAATGTCTTGAACAAAGCGCCAAACAGCGATCATCCATTTGGCGTATAGACGTTATGGGTCAGGTCGTTTCGCGGTTTGCAGGGAGAACCCGTCGCTTTTTTCAATCCATAAAAAAGCCGGATAGCCCGGCTTCTCCATTCAGAATTTCAACCGGGCCTGGATCAGTCTGACGGCCATTGTTTATCGACTCGGGGCGAAAGCCGCGTCAACAATTCATAGCCAACGGTGCCTATATGTAACGCTACTTCATCGACACTTAGATGCTCGCCCCACAGTTCGGCCGAATCACCGAGTTGAACGTTCGGTACATCGGTCACATCGACGGTCAGCATGTCCATCGAGACCTTACCTACCAGGGGGACCCGCTGACCACCCAACCAGACTGGCGTGTTGTCCGGCGCGTGCCGCGGATAACCATCGCCGTAACCGATTGCCAGCGTGGCAATCCGGCTCTGGCGGCTGGCTTGCCAGCGTGCGCCATAGCCTACCCAGTCACCAGCGGGCACAGAGCGCAGAGCGATGACCGGGGCCGTTAACCGCATGGCCGGTTTCAGGCCCAATTCCAATCCGGTTTTGGCAAATCCCGGGGAAGCGCCATACAACATAATGCCAGGCCGTACCCAGTCGGCATGACTTTCCGGCCAGGCCATCACGCCAGCCGAATTGGCCAGGCACAGACGTGCACCCGGCAGCTCACGGGCCAGTTTATTAAAACGGGCGATCTGGATCGACGTATTGGGTGTTTTAGGCTCATCGGCACTGGCGAAATGCGTCATCAGATTAACGGGCTGACCGGGACGAATGGCCTGGACCCGCCGCGCAAAATCGGGAGCTTGTTCGGGTTCTATGCCCAGCCGGTGCATACCGGTATCTACTTTCAGCCAGATGACCTGTTGCTCGAGCTGACCTGCCATGGCTTCCAGAAAAGCCAGTTGCTCGGCCTGGTGCACGACGGTATCGCAGCGGAGACGTACCGCATCCAGCGCTTGCAAAGGCCCCAGCGTGCCTTCCAGCAACAGAATGGGCGCATCGATGCCCGCGTCCCTGAGGGCTTGTGCCTCAGCCAGTGTGGCGACGGCGAAGCCATCGGCCTGATGCAGCGCCTGCGCCACCTGAACAGCACCATGACCATAGCCATCGGCTTTTATAACCGCCCAGACCCGAGCTCCGGGTGCCAGGGTTCGAACCCGCTGCAGATTGTATTGCAGCGCAGACGGATCCATATACGCACAGGTACCCCGACTCATTCGTTTTGCCAGTCGCCGTATTGCTCCGGCGCGAGGTTTTCAAATCGGCTGTATTGCCCCAGAAACGCCACCCGACAGGTCCCAATGGGGCCGTTACGCTGCTTGCCGATGATCAGCTCGGCGATGCCCTTGTCGCTGGAGTCCTCGTTATAGACTTCATCCCGATAGATGAACATGATGATGTCGGCGTCCTGCTCGATCGCACCGGATTCCCGCAGATCCGAGTTGACCGGCCGTTTGTTGGGTCGTTGTTCCAGGCTTCGGTTCAACTGCGACAGCGCCACCATAGGGCAATTGAATTCCTTGGCCAGGGCTTTGAGCGACCGGGAAATCTCGGAAATCTCACCGGTACGGCCCTCGGTAAAGCCCTTGATCTTCATCAACTGCAAATAGTCGATCATGATCAGGCCAATATCGCCGTGTTCCCGCACCAGACGCCGCAACCGGCTACGCATTTCATTCGGGCTGATGCCGGGCGTATCGTCAATAAACAGTTTGCGGTCCTTGAGCAGGTTGACCGCCTTGGTCAGCTTGGGGAAATCGTCTTCATGCAGCTTACCGGTTTTGACCCGCCCCATATCAATGCGCCCGAGTGACGCGATGGACCGGGTGATGATCTGGTCTGCGGGCATTTCCAGGCTGAACACGACAACCGGCTTCTCCTGATTCAGCGTGGCCTCTTCAACCAGGTTCATGGCAAAGGTCGTTTTACCCATGGAGGGTCGGGCAGCAACGATCACCAGATCGCCAGCCTGCATACCTGTGGTCATCTTATCGAGATCGGCAAAGCCGGTAGAGACCCCGGTAATATCACTGTCGGAATGAAACAACTCATCAATACGCTGAATGGCCTTGTCGACCAGGGGGTTCACATGGATCAACCCACCTTCCTGATCGGCACGTTCCTCGGCGATCTGAAACACCTGGCGCTCGGCATCATCCAGAATCGATTCCGCGTCCATGCCACGCGGGTCATAGGCTTTGCTGGCAATGTCATTGGCAACCGCAATCAACCGCCTCAGAACCGACCGCTCCTGAACAATTTTGGCGTAGGCAACCAGGTTACCAATCGACGGCGTGTTCTCAGCCAGATCGTTCAGGTACTCCATACCGCCAACGGCATCGAGCTGCTTCTCGTTATCGAGTGCTTCACCCAGGGTAATAACGTCGAGCGGCTGAGTCTGCTCCGCCAGCCGGATCATCATCCGGTACACCTGGCGGTGCTCGTTACGATAGAAATCGTCGGGCAGCAGGATCTCGGCGACATTGTCCCACTGGCTGTTGTCGATCATCAGCGCACCCAGCACCGACTGCTCCGCCTCCAGCGAGTGCGGCGGCACCTTGAGCCCGGCCAACTCTTCGTTGTGGGAAAACAGATCGTCTTCGAGGGTATCGGTCATAGCGCGTAACTCATCGGGACCTTCAGCACAGAGAACAAGGCCCGCTATGGTATCGGTTTGAGCCGCCAATTGGGAGAGGCGTTGGCCTCCGGGCAATGGTGTCATGAGTCAGAATTGGCAGCCAACGAGTGTCAGGTGCCGGGTTTGCTTGTCTGGGGAAGTCTGAAGCAGGGAGGCTTCAGTCCAGGCCCCATGGACAGGTTCACGCCGACCCCAGATAAGCAAACCCGGTGCCTGACACGGATTCCTGGCACAAAAAAAGGGAGACTGGCTACGCACTAGTGCGTAGCCAGTCTCCCTTTCCGGGTCGGAACCGTATCAGCAGTATGGCACTGCTGTATTAGGCTTCCGGTACCACGATGATGTGAACCGAGCCTTCAACATCCGGATGAACCTGGATGGTGATGTTAAATTCACCGGTGTTACGGATCGGGCCAGCAGGCATTTTGACTTCAGACTTGCTGATTTCAACGCCAGCGGCAGCGACCAGATCAGCCACATCGCGCGGGCCGATAGAACCGAACAGCTTGCCTTCGTCACCGGCGTTCGCTTGAACGGTCAGTTCGATCTCAGCCAGCTTCTCGGCGCGCTCGTGAGCAGCAGCCAACTTTTCGGCTTCCGCTTTTTCAAGCTCGGCACGACGCTCTTCAAATACTTTAACGTTGTCCTTGCTGGCAGGCACAGCCTTACCTTGTGGGACCAGGTAGTTACGTGCGTAACCGCTTTTTACGTTAACGGTGTCGCCCAGAACACCCATCTTGCCAACTTTCTCAAGCAGGATAACTTCCATCTCGCTTACCTCATTCGTCATTCTGGTCCGGCGCTTTGGTCAGGCGGGCTCTTATATCAACCACACCATCAATCACAGCACCCAGTACCAGCAATGGTAAAATGAACTGATTGAGCAGCAGGCCACCAACATAAAATGCGAGTAGCCACTGCCCACCCATATTCGTTTTCGCGATCACCCCATGCACCAACGCCACACCGGCGAATAACAGAGGCAACAGCAACAACAGCATGGCTGCAGGCTTAACTACGTAAGCCAGGCCGGCCAGCAACACCAGCGCCACTAACAAGCGACCGCTGATTCTCAGCGCGTGGAATTCCTGTCGGAACCCACCCGGGTTATACAACCCGGCTTGCCAGTAACGCGCCAGCACCAAACACAGCAGCGCTTCAAGGAGTTCTACGGTCATTACCAGAAAAGCCGCATTGGGCTTCACCGATTCCAGCATCTGCCATAACGGCTGAGAGGTATCAGTGTCGGTAACACCCACTTGTACCTGAGTAATTACCGCTTCAAACCGATCACCAAGCAAACCCTGAGCGGCCATTGCCAGTACAATGCCCACAAGGGCTGCAACCGACAAAAGCACCGACCAGTTCTGCACCGATCGCATCACCATCGCCAACAGCGCGGTGACCGGTAAAACCAGCAGAGGCAAAACCATCCCGGTCAATTGCCAGGAAATGAGCCCCCCTGCCAAACTCCACAACAGCACCCTGGTGCCTTCGGTGGCGCCACGCCTGAGCGTGACCAGTGCCACCAGAGCCGCGCTGAGTGCATAAAGCAACGGCAGCGCAGCAAAACCTGCAGCGAGAACCCCGGCGTTTAGTTGGCTTTTCATCGCAAAGCGAGCCAAGCCCATCATGCCCGGGTCCTCCCTTTAATCCGACTTACTGATGACTGTCGGTGTAAGGCAGCAAGGCAAGGTAGCGAGCACGCTTGATGGCCGAAGACAACTGGCGCTGGTAACGTGCACGGGTACCGGTGATCCGGCTAGGTACGATCTTGCCGGTTTCAGTAACGTAGCCCTTCAACAGGTCTACATCTTTGTAATCGATTTCCTTGATGCCTTCTGCAGTGAAACGGCAGAATTTGCGGCGGCGGAAAAAACGTGCCATGTGAATGCTCCTCGTTGTTAGGCTTCTTCAGACTCTTCGTCGTTCTCAGGCTCTGACTCGGTCTCTTCAGCGCGGTTGCGAGCAACAGCGGCTTGAGCTTCGTCTTTGGCCTTCTTGGCTTCAACGCTCTTCATCATTGGAGACGCTTCAGTATCCGCATCTTTGCGACGCATGATCATGTTGCGGATGATGGCATCGTTAAACCGGAAGGTGCTCTTCAGATCTTCAACGGTGTCGTTATCAGCTTCAATGTTCAACAGAACATAGTGAGCCTTGTGAGCATTGAGGATAGGGTAAGCCAATTGACGGCGGCCCCAATCTTCATGGCGATGTACCTTGCCACCTTTCTCGGTTACAACAGAGGTGTAACGCTCGATCATGGCCGGTACTTGCTCTGACTGGTCAGGATGGACCAGCAGAACGATTTCATAATGACGCATAAAATCTCCTTGCGGTTTTGGCAACCTCCTGCGGTGCGGCCGCAGTAAGGTAAGGAGTGACTCTTCAGCCTTTGTTATGACCTGGCCCGAAACGTGTTACCGCCCGGTCCTGTCCATGCAAAAGGCACAAACCTCCCTGCCTGAGACAGGCCGGAAGGGCGCGCATAGTATAGAATGCTGGCTGCAGAATCAAGAAAAACAGGGCGTTTCAACTGCCCGGGCACCACTCGTGCTCAGCCATCGGCGGCATCGGGCACCCCAGACAGTCGGCCAGGGTGCGCAGCAACTCGTACTCATCCTGATGAATGGCACCGTCGGCAGGAATTACGTCAACGCAGGCCTGCTGCACATCTATCTGAGAAAAGGCGTTTTTGAACAGCGTCACAAAAAAGGGGCCGCCATACCCGGCGCTTCGACGCCTGAGCCTACAGATGACTTGTTTTTTTGGTCAATCCTGCGAAAATCGCCGCCCGACTGACTGGTAATAAGGCTAAGCGGTTACCGGTCAGGTATCCAGTGCGCTGCAGAGATATACTTTTTTCGGATTCAGGGTTCTAAGCCCTTGAATTTTTTGAAAAAAACGAGATGTTCGTGTTGACACACTGGAAAATATTCGCATAATACGCAGCCGTTACAGAGGCTATGTAGCTCAGCTGGTTAGAGCACAGCATTCATAATGCTGGGGTCGCTGGTTCAAGTCCAGCCATAGCCACCAACGTCTTTATTGGGCCGTCGCCAAGTGGTAAGGCAACGGGTTTTGATCCCGTCATCCGCAGGTTC